>JAAYPD010000418.1 GCA_012520015.1 Methanomicrobiales archaeon | reverse complement strand
TAGCTGTGAGATTCAATCAGTATCCTGACTGAATGACTCTCTTACCTTCATCACCCGGACAATGTCTCGTATGCAGAAAAGATATCTCCAGAAAATCTGCTGAGGTACATCTGATATCACACAAGAAAAAGAAATCTCCAAAACCTTCTGCTTATCTGATAGAGGTTACCGCTGAAGGCCACCCTGAATACTGGATGTATCTTTCCTCTCTCCCTGATGCAACCCTTGAAGATATCGACCTTCTCCTGAAGGATATATGGATGGGAGATGACCACATAAGTTCATTTACTATTGAAGGAGAAGAGTATACCTCATATCCTGACAGTTCGGGGATGAAGGTACGCGTGGGGAAGGTCTTCAGACCTGGGATGACCTGTACGTATACCTGTAATTACTCCTCACCAACGGTACTCCATCTTGTTGTTTTGGATAGACAGACAGCATATACCCCGAGTAATAGTTCTATCTGTGTTGTTGCCAGAAATTCTCGGATATCTTATGATTGTGACATCTGTGGATCGAAAGCCGATTTTTTCTGTGATGAGTGTTATCACGAAGGGGGGACTCCTCTCATCTGTAAACATTGCCTCCTTCTTCATGAATGTAGTTATGAGGAGGTTCAGGTCATCCCTGACTCTCCTTTATTCGGAATAGAATACTTTGCTGAAGAACCTGATCGCCTCGTCAGGTGGTACCCTGACGGGTGGACAGGTGATGAGATCATTTCTCCAGAACTGTATGAACTGCTTGACCGGTATTTTGAGAAATACATGGAGGAAGATGAAGAATGTGATCTTCAGGATTCGGATGAAGATGAAGATGACGAAGTACCATCAGTCCCCGGTAGATCGGGTTCTCTTCCCCCTGGTGTTAAATACGATAGAAAGGATACTGAAGAAATGAAGGGCACTATCACATCGGGATCTGTGACCACTCTGATTGATCTCTACATCAAAGAACTGAGGAGGAGTTATGGTATTGAGCCGAAAACACCCCCAAAACAAGAACCTCTTTCAATAGATAGATATGATACAATCAGAAGGAGAATCGATTTTTTTTCAAGGCTGATAATTCACCGCCGATCCTCGAGGGGTGTATTCTTATGCTGGATAGTCTGGCAGAGAATCTGAAAGTCCGCTTCATAAAGGGGATTGTCTTTTGTGGTCATCCGCAATTATCTTCACCCAGTATCAGGAGAACGGGCTTATCACAAAAGGAAAGACAACATCCTGTGCTGAGATGATTGCTGCATTTTTTGGAGTGAAGCCAAATATGACTCGTATCCGTTCTTCAGATGTAAGAACGGCTCTTGATATGAAATTATTGGGATGAAAAGTCTCTCAAGAGTTGCCTGTATCCTTGCGAACTACCTGCAGATAATCCGTTCGGGGTATATGATCCGATACAATAAGATATTTTCAGACCCGGGTCATGGCCTCTCCGAGCGATGATTAGCCACCTGAACCAGCCTGATTTCACTCCTTTTTATCTAATGCTGCCAGTTCCAGTTCAAGACTCTGTAATTTTAGTCTTGTTTCTTTGATCTCTTTCTTCAGCGTCCGTATCTTTTTCTGATTTAATATCAACGACAGGTGGTCACTTCCCAGTTCCTCAGCGATATGCTGTTCCAGTTGTCTTCTCAATATGACAACATATGGATTCCCATTTATTGAACGCTCCTGGAATTCCAGTTTTCCTGCACGGATTCCCTTTAATATAAATTCCCGGTCAACTCCGTAGTCTTTCATTGCTGTTTTGTCACTGAGGGTTGCCCCTTTCTGATTCCACTCCCCATGTTCGGCCATGTTTACCGGTTTTCATTTGAAGTTCAAAAATTATTTGGTTCTCCGGGTCAAGTCCCATTTTTATCTTTCATTAATCGTTTTTTTGTTCTCTTCCATACTCGATGGGAGGGTTTTTCCATGGCTCATCCTGATGATTCATGTGATCAACAGGACAACCGAGCACAGGTTAAGTCGGAATATACCGATTCATCAGATATCCCGGATCACGATTGAGTTATCTCAGAGTTTCATAAAACCCAGAATCTGCGCCATAACATTTTGGAGGTTCTCCTGTTTTTATCCGATACGAAGCAATATCTAAACCCCTCTAAATCCAGGTTTAATGGCCGTATATTTTATTATCGAATACATACCCATTGACATTAAGGGGGTGGGTATGTTTGCCAGGATTGAGTGAAAAGTTACATTTTTCCTATCTTATCATGGGAATACTTTTCATAATCATTGTTACTGCCCTCCTTGCCGGTATCTGGGCGAATTACGAATCATCGAAGAGTAATCTTGAGGCAAATGCACACCGTCTTCATGTTATTACCGAATCCCATCTCAATAACTCTTTCCGGATGATTGATGCCGGTCTGACAATCTACGATAATACCTTCAATGAAGATATGCAGGATGCATTTGTCATAGTAATGGAAGAGTACAATCAAACCGGTGGTGATCCATCCCGTATGGACCTTGAATCCCTGAAGACTCGAATCGGGGGGATGGACATCTACATCATCAATAACTTAAGTATTATTCAGCACACAACAAAATCAAGCGAACTCAGTTTAGATTTCTCCATTGTTTCCCCCGAGTTTCATCAATGGTTGCAGAATATTCGGAACACATCAGGTTTTTACCCGGATCTGGTCTGCCAGAATCATGTTGAAGGGATTTTGACAAAATATAGTTACATGCCGACCCCTGATCACCACTATATCATTGAACTCGGACTTGTTTCTGATAAATTCGCTGGTGAGCGGATGGTTGTCCAGTATAGCAACGTTGTGGATGACATCAAGGCTTTCAATCCGTACCTTGAGGATGTGCTTCTTTTCCAGTCACAAAAGAGATTAGTGTACAATACCAGTTACATTCCAACACCGGAAGAATCATCCATGCTTGACGCTCTCCTCAAGGAGAATCGGACTACCCGGGTCGTTAAGGGCCCGGAATTGCACAAGACTATCATATGGATTCCCGTTGATCTTCGAAACCCTGATTACCCTGCAGATATGAGCATTTTTGCAAAACTTACCTACAATGATTCCATACTTTCCGAAGAACTGACACAAATGGGATTTATCCATGGATTTACCGCCATACTCGTTTTACTCATGGGAGGACTCATCGCATTTATGGTGTCACGGAGGATATCAAAACCCATCGAGCAGTTTACTACAGATGTTGATGCCATTGCTGCAGGCGACCTCAATCATACCATCAGACCAGTACATGGATACGAACTGTCAAATTTAGCAGAGAAGACAGGAGTCATGGTAGAACGGCTGAAAGAACAGATACGGAAACGGGAAGCAAGTGAGCAACGGTTCATGGATCTTGTCCAGCTCCTCCCGGTAGGGGTGTTTGAATCAGATCTCGATGGAAACATTACATTTGCGAATCCCGCTGCCTTTGAACTCTTTGGTGCAAATTTTAACAAATCCTTCCAGGGAATCAATATATTTTCATCAATCTGCCCGCAAGACCTCGACAGGGCAAAAGAGATGTTCAATGTCATTCTTCATGGACAAAAAACCGTGGGATCGGAGTTCACCTGTCTGCGAAAAGATGGAGACACATTTCCTATTTTAGCCTATGTAGCATCACGATCAGAAAACGGTGTCGTAATTGGAGCCAGAGGAAGTGTTGTTGATGTAACACGGCTGAAACAGGTAGAAGCAGAAGTTCGCCTCCTGAATGTTGACCTGGAGAAACGGGTCGCTCAACGGACGTTCGAATTGGAAGAGGCTACCAGTGAATTGAAGGCGTTTACGTACTCAGTCTCTCATGATCTCAAGGCCCCATTACGGGCAATTGATGGATTTTCCACGATCCTTTCGATGAAAGCCGGTTCTCGCCTGGAACCAAAAGAACGCGAATATCTTGAAAAAATCCGCCAGACGGTGCTTCATATGAATGATCTGATCGAAAGTCTCCTCTTACTCTCTCATTTAAACTGGCAGGAGTTGAAATATGAAGAAATTTCTCTGAATCCACTTATTTCAGATGTAGTATCATCTGTGCTTGAGCAGAATCCTGATCACAAGGTCAGTGTCATAATCTACGACCTGCCTCCGTGTTATGGGGATAAAACAATGATACAGCAGGTTTTCATGAACCTGATCAGTAATGCCGTAAAGTTCTCCAGAAAAAGAAGCGACCCCCGGGTAGAGATTGGGACAGTCAAGGATCATGCAGGAACTGTCTATTATGTCAAAGACAATGGCATAGGCTTTGAAATGAGGTTATCTGGTCAGATATTCAAACCATTTATGAGACTGGTGAGAACTGACCAGTTCGAAGGGTCAGGAGTGGGTCTTGCAACCGTTCATCGTATTATCCGGCGACATGGCGGGAAGATCTGGGTAGAGTCAACACCTGGAGAAGGAACGACATTCTACTTCACGTTTCCTCCTCGTGAATAAATGAGGGTGAAAATATCGGATAAATCGCCGATAATCGAGTCTTCTTTAGCTATTCATGTATATATTTTTTGGTTTCAAGCCATAAAAACCCGGTCATATGGATCATTAATTTTACATTTCGCACCCCCTGATAAAACGGAGTTCTAATTTCCAGTTCTTACTCCATGAACCAAGTTACTCCTGAACACCCGACAATTGCATACGCTAAACTTATTCTCATGAATACCTTGTGATCAATTTTTTCTACTTAACAGGGTCCAATAAAATCTAAGTCAAATCGAGTTAATTTCAACAACAAAGACACTTGATCTCTTCTATTACTTACAAGGGTATATATCTGATGTCCCTCATTACTTGATCGTATCTTGAAGAGTGACAATAACCAAATCATTGTATCTGAAGTTGGTCTGATTAATGGCCGATTATTCGAGTTTATTCTTGGTGGTTCAGGTAGTTTTTCAAGTTCGATGTGTGTCAGAAGTCGCAATATCCCGTGAAGTAGAGCACTAAAGTACAGCATGGTCATAAGAGCAGCAATCCTCGTATCCTTCTCCAGAAAGATAGTTGCAGCCATGAGAGGTTCTTTTAGAATCTTAAAATTCTGTTCGACTTTCCCTTGGCCTTTATAAGTTATCAGAACATCAGCACTTCCCATTTCCTCTTGGGGGATATTCGTTAACAGAGAGAATGTGGCCGCTTTTCTCTTTCTCTTCTCAATAATTTCCTCATTTCTCTTTATGTCAACCGTTTGAATCTTCCAATTCCGTATAATTTTAGGGGGTTTTGGGTTCTTTGCGGGTCTTCCTACAGGTTTTTTTATTTCTTCTTTACAAACAAGTACAAGTTCGGGATAAATGAGGGATTTCGAATAATCTTTTAAAAATCGTTCTTTCTCTGCAAGAGCATCAGGTTCACATGCAAACTCTCTCTTCTCAAGTTCCTGAAGGACGGGTTTTAATTCATCTTTGGCTTTATCTACCTTTTTCTCGATAAATCGCTCCCTCTCTGAACTCCGATACACATGAACGGTGCATGGATGGTCATAGATACTTTCAGAAATTGCACAGGACCAGTACTCAGTTGATGTTTTACCAGGATGGGAACAGCAAGGACCTTGATAAGCCCATTTATTTTCAGTATATGCTTGGGTTCGAGCTTTTTCGGCCAATTTTTTATGAAAATTCTCTGGGATTCTTGAGATGAACCGGATGGGGTGTGGCCCTTTAAACAATTTCTCAACGTTGGGTTTGTTAAGAAGTTTAGAATCTGCAATGTATGAGTATTTTTTAAATCCTTCCCCAAATATTTCACGTAATTCGTAAACAACCAGGTTATTATAACTGCAATCAGCAGTGTTCCCATCAAGTACTTTTGAATATAGAATCAACCCATCACCATCAGTAACAGCACCGGTCATGATTTGGTTAAGATCATCGCGTTTTTGCTTGCTATAGCCGGGAATAATCTTTATTTGCGGTTTTTCTCCAACATCACATTCATAATCACCATAAAGAACATGTGATGTTGTATCTGAATGGAGAATGAAGTTTTCAGAGAGATTAAACGTTAATCTAACCGATAGCGCTATGGAAGAAAATAAGGATGAACAACCGGCCTCAAATATCCTGTCAAGGACTCTACCAAACATATCATCATTGAGGGTTGCGGGATCAATCGACTTGCCTATAAGGAGTTCAAGATCGATTCCGGCATATGCTTCATGAATTCGGGATAAACTGACCTTTTTATTTGCTGATACAAAAGGGAGGAGAACCAATAATTGTGCAAGGATCCCTGGACTGTACTTCCATTGCGTAGAATCCCAGGTAACACGGTCGTTTATCTGCTCAATGAACTGCAGTTTGTTCAGATAAGAGGCGACAACAGGTAGCTGAAGTGGTGTTTCAAAATACTCAATCGGACGGCAGATTATAGTCGGGTTGAGCAGATCGAGTTTGATGTTGACGTTTCGAGACGAAGGATCAATATGTCGGTGTGTAGACATACCCTTATTTATATTATGTTCTGAGATATATATTTAATCTTTTATATAATATGAATTGAAAATTATTCATAAATTTTTTGGGGGTGCGAAATGTAAAATTAATAGTCACACCGGTTCCTCCGGAGATCTGCAGATCATCAGGACCAATGGTTTTTTTCTCAATCTGAATCGTTGTGCTGAAACTTCTACCTGTAATTTTTTCCCATCTTTTCTCTTCCCCACTCCGTGATACCTGATGACCTGGTCTTCAGCGAACTGTTTTGCATAACACTGGAGATATTCATACCAGTGTTCTTCTGTGGTAATATCAGTCGATACCATTGAGAGTAATTCATCATGACTATATTGTAAAATATGACAGGCACTTTTATTCGCCTCAATTATCCTGCTTGGTTCTCCATGTTCACTCTGTTCAAAAAGAAGACATGGTTCGGTAATATTATTGAATATAGATTTAAACCACATTTCACGTTCTAAAAGTCTTCCTTCTTTTTTCTCCCAAATCATCAGTTCTTCTATTAATCTCTGGTTTGATTCCTGCAGTTCACGCGTCCGTTCCTGGACAAGATACTCAATTGATTGTTGATATATTCGGATCTGTTCTTCACACCGTTTTAACGGGGTGATATCCCTTCCTATTGCATGATACTCCAAAATCTCTCCATGTGGAGAAAAAAAACCCCTTAAGTTCCACTGCAACCAGCGGCTTTGTCCGTTGCTGGAAATATCTTTTGTATTAAATTCAATAATTGGATTATTTATGGTAATCTGTCGGTAAATTGATTCTGTTTCATTTGAGAGATTGGTGAGAACAAAGGGGAATAGTTTCTTCTCCAGAAGATCATCTGAAGTTCGCCGTGCAGCCTCGCAGTATGCCTTATTCACATAGGTAAGGGTAAGATCTGGTGCTCTCCGGCACACAAGATCCATTTGGTCATCAACAATAGCACGATATCTTCCCTCTGACTCTTCCAAAAAACTGGATAATTTCTGAACACGAGATTCATCCCTGAAAATTACCCCGCATCCAAAGGTATTGTCTTCAAGAATAAGTGGCAGTATTTTTACATGAAGAGCATAGAGCCTTCCGGAAATTTTCATCTCCCAAGCCTTCTCAGATATTTCCCCATGGATTCCTTGGATAATGGCATCAACAAGATCGTTCTGGTAGAACTCTTCTGGCAGTGTACAAGGTGAATACAATTTTCGGTTACTTGCTTTTAAAGAAAATAATTCTGTGAAATATGTATTGTAAGAAACAATATTTCTCTCCGTATCTATGATACAGGCGGGATCCATAACCAGATGAAACATTCCCTTTGCTGGAATTCGTGAACTCATCCGATATATTTTCATCATCCCAAATTGCGTAACTTCAATATCGCCTCTCCGGATGAGAGCCTGGAGATATTTCGCTATGGTATTTCGGTTACTGTGAAACTGCTCTGTCAGTTCACGTATCGTTACCTCATCGTCCTTATTCTGTAGAGAATAGCTAATAACCCCTATTTTTGATCTTACAACGACAACATATGATCATATGAGAGGTGATAAAACTGAAAATATGCAAAAAAATCACAAAAGAAGCAAATTTTCTACTATCCTTTTCGCTTAGAACGATAGCTATCGCTATTATTACATAGCTTTTTGAACACTATTCAGCCGATATAAATTGTAAGAAAAGCAGGAAAAGATGTTTTTCACGTGTACACGTTCAATAGTTGTTACCAAAACATGCCCTCCCTTGAAAATTCGTTTCATCACAGCGTATGGCAACTCACCAAGAGAGCGGATCCGTGATATTGCTTTATTTCGGCGTTTTTCTTTGCAACTCAAGGGATGATCTCGGGTTGCTCGGTGCATAGTTTTATCCATTGATGCATTGGGTTTAACGCCAAAATATCCTTTATCGCGGTAAACTGTTTGTCCGGGTTCAGTAAGATCGATTTGACTATCGTGAAGTGATGCCGTCGAGGTTCCAACTTCTCGAATAATCATAAATTCTTTGTCTACTAATGTATGCATTTTATAACCGAAATAGGAGTTATTCCCTTTTTTACTCCATGTTCCCTCCTTTGATCGTCGAGTCAGAGCTTCATCACCTCTCGGTTTATCTTTTTTAGCATGACCGGGATCTGTGGTGATAAAAGTCGCGTCCTGAATAACTCCACGATGAATTCCAAATCCCAAATTGTCTATTTGATGCTGTAATTCTTCCCAAATTAAATCAAGGCAGTTACTGTTTATTAATCGCTCTCTGAATAGCCAAATTGTCGAACGATCGGGAATTGTGTCTGGAAAACCTAAAAAATGACGAAAACTCATTCGATCATAAATATTTCGTTCGATTTCATAATCTGATAATCCATAGAGATGTTGCAATACCAAGGTTTTAATCATCACTATTTCATCTAAATGGGGGCGTCCACCATCAATTTTGTTATCTTTGTAGAGGGGTGAGATTAGATCTCTAAAACGCTCCCAGTCGATAGAATCACTAATGTTTGAAAGTGTGTCGCCCAATTTTTTGTATTTTTCATATTCTTCTCGAAAAATGTACGTGCTAAAGTTATCCACTATTATTATTCGATCGCCTCAGATAAAAAGGTGAGGTTTTTAGCTATTCTCTGTAGATAATTAATTATATCGGATTCAATATTTTTCATAAAAATATTACGGGCATTGCTGGGCAATGTTGCACGGCTTCAATATCCTTTAAGTTATTGCTTATCAAATACACATATGTGAGTAGTCAAATAAGCCACTTTCTCATGTTGCAAATTACTTGAACAGAAAAACAGCACCATTTCCATGATATCTGTATTATATATTGATGATCAACAGGATCTCCTCAATATTGGGAAGATTTTTCTTGAAAAAAGTGGAGAAATATCCGCAGATATCTGTTCAGATCCAAAAAAAGCGTTTGATCATCTTACTACAAGGAATTATGATGCCATAATTTCTGATTACGAGATGCCAGAAATTGATGGCATTACATTACTCAAAAACATCCGACAACGTGGTTGTAATACCCCTTTTATCATATTTACTGGAAAGGGACGGGAAGAAGTTGTAATCGATGCATTAAATAGTGGTGCTGATTTTTATCTTCAGAAAGGTGGGGATCCAAAGGCTCAGTTCATCGAACTCATTCATAAACTCAAAAAGGCGGTAGATAAGCAGAAAACAGAGAGAGCGCTTGAGAAACAGATATCTTTAATAAAAAGAATTACTGAAATCTCAACTGGTCTGATGAATACCCCTTTTCTTTTTATTGATAAAAAAATTGAAGATGCTTTAGAAGAAATTGGGACCTTATGTAGATCTGATCGATGTTATCTCATGATGTGGGACGATGAGACAAAAAAAACCTTTTCAATCACTCATGATTGGTGTAAACCCGGATATAAATCTGCATATGAAGAAATCCAGCACGAAAATTTATCTGATTATTATAACATATTTTTTGAATTAAATCTAAATCAGTATGTTCTTTGTGATTCCGTCACAAGAAAAAAAACAGAAGATCCTAAATTTTTAGGTAGAATCGGAGAATTAAATATAAAATCCATACTCCTTGTTCCTATCCAGATCGGAGAAGTTACAACTGGGATTCTGGGTCTTGATACGTTGCTACAGGAAACATCCTGGATTGATGAAGAAATAAATACTTTACGGATATTTGGTCAAGTAATAATCAACGCTATCATACGAAGAAAAGGAGATCAACAACTTGTTGAAAGCGAGGAGCGGTATCGGAATGTCGTTGAACAACAGACCGAATTCATATGTCGATACCACCCTGATGGAACACATATCTTCGTTAATAATGCGTACTGTACGTATTTTGGGATCTCACCTGATGAAGTAATTGGTAAAAAATTTAAACCAATAATGCCGAAAGAAGATCTCAAAGAATTATGCCAATATTTTTCAAACCTTACCCCTGAAAACCCTGACGGAACTATTGAACACCGGGTGATATTTCCCGATGGGGGAATCCGGTGGCACCAATGGTCAGACCATGCAGTTTTTGATGAACATGGAACCTGTGTTGAATATCAGTCCGTTGGTCGTGATATTACTGATAGAAAACGGGTAGAAATTAATCTTGTGCAATCAGAGGAACTCTATCGGACGGTATTTGAATCAACCGGAACGGCCATGATGGTGCTGGATGAAGATACGTCCATTATTTCTGCAAATCATGAAATGGAACGAATATCCGGGTACTCTCGTTCAAATCTCGAACATTCGATGTCATGGACCAGTTTTGTTTCTCCTGAAGATTTGAAACGGATGTATGAATATCACCAGGACCGCCGGAAAGGGGCATCGAATATTCCCTCACAATATGAATTTACCTTTATCACCAGGGATAACCAGAGAATTCGTTCATTTATCACGGTTGGTATGATCCCTGATACAAAACAGAGCGTTGTATCAATTATTGATATTTCCAGGCTTTCAGATACTGAACATGCACTTCGGGAATCAGAAGAAAAATTCAGAAAGCTGGCTGAATCTTTGTCACTCGGAGTTTACATCATTCAGGATGAGAAATTCCTTTATGCAAACCCCTATATTGTGTCACTCCTTGGATACACTCTTGAAGAACTCTGTTCCCTTCCTTTCCTATCGTTCTTTCTTGAAGCAGATATTCCGACAATCAAAAAATCAATGGAGGATCGTCTGACTCATAAAACATCATCAGTCGTTTATCATGTCCATGCTAAAACAAAGCGTAAAACGATTATTTTAATTGAAATTCAGGGTTCAATGACATATTACCAATCAAAGCCGGCTTTTATCGGAATCTTTAAATAATTATGGGAAGAACATGAATAAAATGAACAATCATTCCAACCTGCATGACTATTCGATGATAAGATATACGCCTTCACCCCTCGTTCTGGTGAAAGAGGGCCAGATAAAGGAGATATCCTTGTTGGCAGTACGCCTCCTAGGTGGGGAGACACCTGATCGGTATATTGACATGGATTTTTGCACGACATTTCAAATCCTCCCCCAGGAGAGGGATCGTTTTCATGCTATGTATAGAGAGGCCGTGAACAAACCGATGAGCATAAGTGAAGAATCAGGGAGATTTTCAGTGACTGGGCCTGATAAAAATCCTGGGGAAATTTTCCTTACCTTCTCATCATTCTCAACATTTTCATTGAATGATAAGGATTTGGTTCTGATTGGTCTTCAGGTCACTCCTTCAGGGATCGGGGATCATGATAAAAGTGCTCTGTCAATACGAGATAACGATGCGATTTTTAAGGATAATCCGGCCCTGATGCTTATCCTGGATCCTTCCTTTGACATCATTGATGTAAATAGTGCATGGATACAAAAAAGTGGATATTCACGTGTACAACTCCTTTCAATGAATTTAAAAGATCTCTCGGTCTTCTCCCGTTCAGGTGACACTATCGACCGTGCAATCAGAGAGAAACGGGCGATTTCAGGAGAGATGGTTCTGGATACTCCAAATGGAAGGCTTGCCCTGGTATATCATTATACTCCGGTTTTTCATTCAAGGGACAGGAATGAAATTGAAAGCCTTCTCGCTGTATACTTTGATGTAACCGAAAATCGGAGTCTGCAACGAAAGAATCAGTTGATGATCGAAAAAAATCCCACTCTTTTCTTCATACTGGATAAAAGCCTTAATATAACTGAAGCGAACCCTTCCTGGGAGACTTTCAGCGGGTACACCCGGGACCAGCTCCTTTCCATGAAACTCACTGATTTTAAGGTATATGAGCGTTCGGGAGGGAATATTATGGATGCATTTACAAAAGGTGCTGAAGTAACCGGTGAACTCGGTGTTGAAGTTCCCAATGGAAGGGTACACTTACAATATCATTATGTGCCTTTTGTATCAGAGGATGGGCAGATAGATGAAATCCTTGCTGCATATTTTGATGTGACCGATTTACATTCCCTGGCACAAAAAAACCGTATTCTTATTGAAAAAAATCCCACTCTTTTCTTCATACTAGATAAAAGTCTTAATATAACTGAAGCGAACCCTTCCTGGGTAACTGTCAGTGGATATTCCATGGATCAACTACTTTCAATGAAACTAACCGACTTTAAGGTGTATGAACGTTCAGGAGGGAATATCATGGATGCATTTACGAAAGGTGCTGAAGTGACCGGTGAACTGGGGGTTATCGTCCCGAAAGGAAAACTTCACTTGCAATTCCATTATGTTCCCCTCCCCTCAGAAGATGGCACAATTAATGAGATTCTTGCAGCATATTTCGATATTTCGTCCATTAAGGCCCTTGAAAATAAAAATCAGATGATTATTGAAAATAATCCAGGGCTGATATTTATTCTTGACAAGGACCTTAAGATTATCCGTGCAAACAAAACCTGGGTAGAGTTAAGTGGATATTCTCAAGAACAAATCCTTTCCATGAAACTTACTGATTTTAAGATTCTTGAACGAAAAGGTGAGGATTTCAGACTTGCGTTCACAAAAGGAATCGCTGTGACTGGAGAACTTCTGGTTGAAACACCAAAAAAGAAGTTATACCTGACGGCCCATTATCTGCCTCTTCCAGATGAGAATGGAAAAATTGATGAGGTTCTTGGAGTATATTTTGATATTACCACTATCCGGGAACTTGAGCAGAAATTGCAGAAGAGTATTGGTGAGATAGCCGATACCTTATCCGCTCTGGCAAATAAGAATCTCTCGGTTTCAACTCCGATATATGATGAAGATCCACTTATCGGGGTGAAGACAGATCTGAATTCATCTATCCAGGCGATACATGATGTCCTCGTCACCATTCTCACTCAAAGTAAATCTCTTGCTCAGTCGATTGAAGATATCAGCAGGGCAACAGTGGACCTCACGGAGGGTTCTCAACAGGTAGCTTTGATAAGCCAGCAGGCATCACAGGAGATATCAAATCAATTGCAGGAGTTGGATCGTGTTTCGAATGAGATTACTGACCTTTCTGCATCGATTGAAGAGATTTCTGCAAGCGCTCAGGATGTTAGGAAATTAGTTGCTCAAATAGCTTCGAATGGGAATCAAGCCGTTCATCAGGGGAATGAAGCAACTGAAAAAATGAAGATCGTAGAAAAAATCTCCCGTGAAGCGACTGATCAGATAATAACCCTGAATAACCGGATGAACGAAGTAGGCAAAATTGTTCAGATGATTGGGGATATTGCGAATCAAACGAATTTATTGGCACTTAATGCAGCAATCGAAGCCGCCAGAGCCGGAGAACATGGAAGAGGTTTTGCAGTTGTTGCTGGAGAAGTAAAGAACCTGGCCGGAGAATCCAAACTTGCGACGGGAAAAATCGGAGAACTTATCTCCACACTGACGAAAGAGAGTGAAATGACTGTAGAATCTATGAAAAATGCATTTGATAGTATTATTGCCGGTTCTTCATCTGTTGGAAATGCTCTCGCATCACTCAATCAGATTGCAAAAGACATTGAAATTGCTGAAAGTAATGTATCGGAGATTACACGTGCCACGGAAAACCAGGCAGAGGCAACCAACCGGGTTACACAAAATGTCAGGGTAATTCAACAGATGGTGACTGGTGAAGAACAAAAAATGACTGGTCTTGCAGCAGTTGCTGAAGAGTCCAGTGCATCAACAGAGGAGATAGCAAGTGCTTCAGGAGAGATCTCTGACATGGCTAAGCGGTTAAAGAAAGAAGTTGAGAGTTTTTCTCTTTAAATTTTTTCAGAGAGAAGGTTTTGGTGAGTATCAATAACCTGGCTCCGTTATTTCTAGGTAACCTCCTGAGTGTTGAGTATTCGTGCTTGAATTTTATGTGATTTTATGTATTCCGTTCTATATGTTGATGATGAACCTGAATTATTGGAGATCGGGCAGATATATCTTCAAAAATACTGGAATTTATGTGTAACAACAGTATCTTCAGCGCAAGAGGCATTATCATCCCTGAACATTTCAACTTTTGACATTATTGTATCTGACTACCAGATGCCTGAGATGGATGGGATATCTTTTTTAAAAACACTCAGGGATTCAAAACATTTTGTTCCATTTATTCTTTTTACGGGGAAAGGCCGTGAAGAAGTCGTTATTGAAGCACTGAATAATGGAGCTGATTTTTATCTGCAAAAGGGAGGCGAACCAAAGGCCCAATATGCTGAACTGGTAAATATGATTCAGAAAGCCGTTGAAAAAAGACGTGCCGAACTAGAATTATTACGAGTGCATCATCAGTCAAAGATGATTATTAATCATCTTCCTGACCCGACATTTGTTATTAGTACTGATGGATATCTGATCGCCTGGAATCGTGCCATAGAAAAGGTGACCGGATATTCAGAACAGGAAATGTTAAGCATCAAATTGAGAGACTGTTCCCAGAGAATCTTTGGAATTCCCAGATTATCTCTTGCGGATCATATTTTTAATCCTGATTCCAGAATTCAGGAATGGTATGAAAATATTATTCATGAAGTGGATACCATCACCGCTGAGACAATAGTGTGCCTCGGATCAGGGGGTAAACGAAATGTATGGGTGAAAGCAAGCCCGCTTTATGATGAAAATGATCAACTCATTGGTGTCGTTGAAACGCTTCGTGATATAACTCTTATCAAACAAAATGAACTGGATCTTGCAAGGAAGTCCCGTGCTTTGGATGAGAGTGCCCGGACACTTCAAAATATTATTGACTTTATTCCAGATCCTACCTTTGCGATTGATAATAATGGAACAGTCATCGCCTGGAACCGTGCAATTGAACGGATGACTCAGAAAAATGCCATCGACATCCTCGGTCACGGAAATCATGCGTATGCAGAGCCGTTTTATTCAAAACGTTGTCCCACCCTCATCGATCTTGCCTTACAAGATCATCCTGAAATTCGAACAAAATACGATTTTATTAAAAATGAACATGATCACCTGATTGCAGAAGTCCAAAATGACCAGATTTATGCTGGAAAAAGGGCTTTTTTATGGGCAATAGTTGCCCCACTGTATAATGGCGATGGAAATATATCCGGAGCTATTGAATCCATCCGTGATATTACGGAAAAAAAGGAGTTGGAACTGCAACTTAGGGAAAAGGTAGAGGATCTCGCCTCTTCATATGAGGAGATTGCAGCTCAGAATGAAGAAATTCGCACCAGTTTGGATGAAATCGAAAATCAAAAAAGTTTACTTGAAATTAACGAAAAGCGATTTAGAAGTTTTATTGAACACCTTCCAGATGGTGTCATCATTCATCGGGATGATGCGATAAGTTATGCGAATCCTATGGCCTGTCAGATTCTTGGATATGACGATCTTTCCTGCTTAATGGGAAGGTCTCCTCTTGATGTTGTTCATCCAGAATGCCGAGAAAAGATAAATGATCGCATTTCCAGGGCAGCTGAAACAAAACACCCATTCATCGAAGGAAAATTTTTACGGATGGATAGTACTGAAATCCCTGTGGAAATTGCAGAAATTCCTGTGTATATTGATGATTCCATGTCTGTGATGACCATTTTCAGGGATATTACAGAGGAGTACGAACGAAAAAGTGCTCTTCGTCAGGCTCAGAATAAGGTTAAAATCCTCTCATCAATAACCCAGCATGACATTAAAAATGAACTTGGAACAGTCATGACCATTCTTGATCTGGTTAGTTCAGGTGATATTCCACACGAGGAAGCAGAATTGATAAAGAGGGCCATTGATCCCTGCACGAATATCCTCGAGCAATTAAAAACCACCTTTGAGTATCAAACGATAGGAGTAATGGAACCCGGATGGTTTACCTTGAGTTCTCTTGGATTTCAGGCTGCACGGCATCATAAGATCCATACCTCGTTCTATACTTTCAAAGGTGAAGATGCCCGGATTTTTGCCGATCCTCTGATATCAAAAGTATTTGAGAACCTTATAGATAATTCACTTCGTCATGGGAAGAATGTCAGCCAAATCAATTTATATGGAGCGAGGGGATTACACAATCTGAAAGTTGTTTATGAGGATGATGGTGTTGGTATTTCCTATGATGACAAAAACAGGATCTTTGAAGAAGGTTTTGGTAAGAACACTGGGCTTGGGTTATTTCTCATAAAGGAAATTCTTGCCATGACAGGGATCTCGATTTGTGAATGTGGTGAACCTGGACAGGGAGTCAGATTTGAAATGAATATTCCTCAGGGAAAATGGGAATAATCGTATTTCAAAGATCCAATCCCAAAATAAACTTGGTTTTTCGTATGAAGAAAGGTGCAGGAACTGTCGTTATAAAATGAGTATTCTTGGGCTTATCTTTACATCGAGTTACATTTTATTAAATGAATCCTCTAATTATTTTAAAAAGTTTAAGATTATGCAATAATTATTGTTACGTGGAAATATTACCGAAACGAATCTCTTCTCATTCGTCTTAAAAATTTTTTG
>JAAYPD010000417.1 GCA_012520015.1 Methanomicrobiales archaeon | reverse complement strand
GGGAAACCCACCCTCTTCCAGATACCGGATAAACAATCGTTGAATTTCTGCTTCAGCCTCTGTCCCCTGTGGAAACTCTGATACTCCCATTATATTAGAATATTCATCAAATCTGAATGGCCAGAGTGATATGGTAACATATCTGCCGGTTAGGCGGGTTCCGAGTTCAGAGCTCAGGAGTTGTGCATTCGATCCAGTAAGAAAAACCTGATACCCGTCATCATGAATTCTCCTGACAAATCTCTCCCATTCCGGAATGTTTTGAATTTCATCTAAGAAGATGGTTCTTATGCCAGGCTGGTTTTCTTCGAATATTGTCATTATTTCTGTAAGATGATGGATTCCAATCCCTGCAAATCTTTCATCATCCAGATTAACATACAAATAAGAAGGAAAAAAGTCAGCAAGTTGTCTGAGCAGGGTGGATTTCCCACATCTTCTAACCCCGGTAATTACAATTATTTGTGGGTGATTCACGTACTGTAAAAAGTTAATTCTCCTATTTATCCCTGGTTTGGAATTTTTAAACCGCTGCATCTGGTTTACCAGGACTGTTTCAAGGTTGTAATGTGATAATGGATCCATATAATAGCATTATATGAATTGCTTTAAAAGTATATATTAGTAATATATGATCTCACTTGTGTAACTCTTCTCTCCGGACAGTTAGTGAAATATTACCATCATTGAATGCTGCTCTGATGGAGAAAAATCAATGCAATTTAATATATATATAATGTTAATAGGGTTCGGGTAACTATTTTAAGTCTGTACATCATATTTTATTATCCTGGAGATCAGAAAATTCGAATTTCAACATTCAATCTTTGATGTTTTCGGATTTTTATTATTCATATTGAGGTTACTATGAGTACTCACATCATTGAAGAATTACTGTCTAACCTGCCTGAAAAAGAAGTCCCTGTCCGTTCGGTTATGGTTGGAGTTCATTGGACTGCTGTATGCAGCAGTCATTGTGGTCTGGCCACCACCTTTGCTCCGGATAAGCCTCATGATCACAGCACTCATGTCCGTAATGTGGGCAATCTCCACCGGAAAAGTGCCCAGGAACTGGCAAAGTATGCATTGTCAAAAAATACCATGGAAGCGGGTATAGGAATTGCTGCAATTAATTCTCTCCTTGAGTTTGATGAAAATGATGCGGTGGAGGTGAATGCGTCTGAAGTTTTAATGAAGCAGGGTGCTGGAAAGAATGTGGCAATAGTTGGCCATTTCCCTTTTATTCCAAAGGTAAAAAAAGCCGTAAAAAATCTCTGGGTTATTGAACAAAACCCGGTAGAAGGTGACCACCCGGCTCATGCAGCTTCAGATATTATACCCCAGGCAGATGTAGTGGCAATTACTGGCAGTTCTCTGATTAATCATACCTTGGATGATCTTCTTGGATTATGTAAACCAGAGGCGCTTGTTGTCATCCTTGGCCCAAGTACACCAATTTCTCCGGTTCTCTTTGATCATGGAGCAAATATCATTGCCGGATCTAAAGTAATTGATGAGACTGCTGTACTCAATGCAATCAGTCAGGGTGCAACTTTTCAGCAGGTTACCGGAGTAAGGCTCCTGGCGTTTACCTGTCCTTGATCAATTAATCTGTAAATTTGTGAAGTTGAGATTATAATCATTTTTCAGAAAAGTTTTGCCCATCTTTTTAAGCTTTCTGCCCATACTGAAGAGATAGATAACAAAGATCCAGGCAATTGCTGATGCCAATGCTGAAAAATATGGCATAGATCTCAAAATCTGATTTTTTTTAAAAATTTTTTCACTCCTTCAACAAACCCAAATATTATACATCTGACATACATAAACATACAAACCTGAGCGGGTGGTCTTTATTATTCCCGTACTTTTTGTTGATGACAATCGGGAGCTCACAAACATCTTCCAGTTCTACCTGGAGGAGACCGGCTTATTTAAGGTACATATCTGTCTTAGTGGCCAGGATGCACTTTTGTACCTGAAAGATAATGAGATCCAGGCGGTCATCTCTGATCTTGATATGCCTGACATGGACGGAATAGTACTTTTATGCAAGATTAAGGAGAGTTATCCGGACCTTCCTTTTATCATGCTTACCAGCAATGACTGCAGGGACACGGCTGCCCTGGCATTAAATTCCGGTGCAGATTTTTACCAGAACAAGGCAGAAAACCTTGATATTCAGGTGATTGATCTCACCCATAAGATCATCATTCTTGTTGAGAAGGCAAAAGCAGAGGCTGCATTAAAGAGCAGTGATCTTGTCCTGGACATTATTGTAAGAGCAGCAGGACGGCTCCTGAAAGGAGAAGATTTTAACACGGGAATGGTCATGGCCCTTAAAGAACTTGGTCTTCTGACCGGGGCAACCGGGGCATTTATAGGAGATCCTTTTCATCAGAAAGAGGACCCTGATGGAAGACCTGGCATCATCTGCTGGTGGGATGAAGGGAATGGTGAGAATGAAAAGGTGCAGAAAATGCGGACTTTTGAGATATTTGCAGATCTTACCAGGGCGGCGGGGACAAAGAATGGAGAGGATGCGGGAATTTTCATCTCCCATGATAATGCATCTATGAAGGAACTCTCTGCACTGAGCAGCCTTGGAGTCTCCTGCGCATTACTAATCCCTGCCATGATCCCGGATGAACGGGCTGGATATCTTGCTCTTTTTTTCACAAGGCAGAGAGCGCCCCCGTCAGGGTACGAGCTAAATGCATACTCCACCTTTGCAAAACTTGCAAGAGCCGCCATGGCTTTGCATGGAGGGTCATCCTGAATGGGAGACCTGGAACAGGGGGGTTTTCATGGCTGTGATGTTCTGGTTGAAAGGGTTCATGACTGTCGCCTGGACGATCTTCGTGCACTTTTTCACGCCGGTGACTGGTGGGAAGGGGAATGGGATGATTCCATCCTTTGCGGGATTGTCAATAAGAGTTATGCCTTTGTTGTTGCCATTGGGCCTGACGGCCGGTGGATAGGCATGGGGCGGATAATATCAGACGGGGTCTCTGATGCATACCTGCAGGATATAGTGGTCCTTCCTGAGTGGCGTGAAAAGGGGATAGGAACAAGGATCGTGGAAAAACTGTTATCTATCTGCAGGGATGCAGGGATAGGTTGGATCGGGATTATTGCTGCCCCGGAGACTTTATATTTTTACCGCCGGTTCGGGTTTGCAAAGATGAACGGG
>JAAYPD010000416.1 GCA_012520015.1 Methanomicrobiales archaeon | reverse complement strand
GCGAGGGACAGATTACTGTAAAGTCTTCATCTCCCTTGCCTGAACCAACAGCAAAGCCGGAGATAGAACCGACTGCAGAACCTACTGCTGAGCCGACTGCAGGACCAACAGAGGAGCCTGCGATCGAACCTACCAAAGAGCCAACGGTTGTACCGACAGTTGAGCCCACTGAAGGACCCACCACAGAGCCGACTGCAGAACCGACCGCGGAACCGGCAGTTGAACCCACAGCTGAGCCAACCCAGGTTACTGAAGAACTTGTAGCTGCCTTTACTGCCCTTCCAATGACCGGGACACCACCATTGACCGTCGAGTTCAAAGATCATTCCATTGGCAGCCCGAAAAAATGGAGATGGGACTTTGGAGATGGAACACTCTCTACAATACAGAATCCGACCCACGTGTATGGTGGAATTGGCCGGTATACAGTCACTCTTGAAGTGATGAAAGGTAATCTCTCCTCGATAGAGAGAAGATCGGAGATAATCCGTGTTGTTGGTGATTACCCCACAGGGCCATCTGGGTATGCCATGGTGACTTCAAAACCATCTGGCGCCGAGGTAAAGATGGGAGATGTATATCTTGGCACTACACCTGCAACCCTGATCGTTCCGGCCGGTTCTCATTCACTCTCGTTTAGTAAAGAAGGGTACCTGAACAAGACTGTAAATGTGACGATTCGTCCGAACGAGTTAAAGCTTATCCCACAGGTAATGCTTAAGGCAGTCTCATAACAACTCTTTTTTTCCGGCAAAAACGCATTGTCCAAAGGAGATACACCCGTCTCCAAAGGGCATGTCATGATTGATGTGCAGTTTAAACCCGTTACTTTGAACAGTCTTTTGTATCGTCTCCCTTATCATCTCGTTATATGCAACGCCTCCTGATAAGGCGATGGTCTGCAATCCTGAACTTGCAGCGGCATTGGATGCGATCATTGCAATACCCCTGGCCAGGTTATATTGAAATGATGCAGCAGTCTTTCGGATAACCCGGAGATCATCAGGATGTTTCATGCACAAATCCCTTGCCTTTTTAAGAAGGGCTGGTGTATCAAGAACTTCCGCCTGCCCAATCCTGGTTAACGGTATATCCCATGACTCAGGTTTTGTCCCGTGTGCAAGAGATTCAAGTTTCATTGCAGGTTCTCCGTCATATGTCTTTTTCCTGCAGATTCCAAGAAGTGCTGCCGCGGCATCCAGAACTCTCCCGGTGCTTGAGCTGACAGAAGTATTGAAACGTCTCATAACCTGCTTTTCTATGATAGATACATCCTGCTCTGCCCATCCGCGTGAGAGTAGGATCCCCCGGGTAACCTCGTCTGGGAGTATGCCATAAAGCATACGTTCAGGCCATGTTGCGGCCAGGTCTCCTCCAGGCATCAGGACTGGCATAAGATGTCCTACTCTTGAATAATCAGGGGCAGCCCCCTCGAATATCTCTCCACCCCATATGGTCCCGTCAGATCCATATCCGACCCCATCTATTGCTATTCCGATACATTCTTCCTGGAAGGTTGCTGCAATGTGGGCTTCATGGTGCTGAACCGGAACAAGGCTTGCACCGGTCTTTTCACCCAGTTCTTTTGCGTACCTTGTTGACAGGAACTGCGGGTGCAGGTCATGGGCAATGATGCTGATGTCCGCCTGCATGAGGTTCAAAAGACATTCTGTCGTCTCTTTCAGGTATTCAAATGTGCCAGGATTCCTGACATTTCCAACATGAGGTGAAGTAATGCAAAACCCCTTTGCATATAGAGTAACCGTTGAATTTAATTCAGGCCCTGTTCCAAGGATAGATAAATCCCCAAGGGAAATTCTGGTTCTTTTAGGTGCATAACCCCGTGAAAGACGAATGATCGCTCCTTTTCTTATCACCGAGTCGTCACACCTGTTGATGATATCACGGGTATGGGTCAGGTAATAGTCGGCGACTCCTGAAAGCCTTGATACAGCTTCAGGGTAAGTGGTTATCATCGGGTAACCAGGGGCATTGGCGCTGGTCATTATCAGAAAGGGTGCTGAGAGATGGGAGAAGAGCAGGTGGTGAAGGCCGGTATATGGAACCATGCATCCTATTGTATGAAGATTGCTGATATGATCAAATGCCTCCGGTTCACGCTTGTCAAGGATGACAATCGGAGAGATATCGCTTTGCAGGATCTTCTCTTCTTCCGGAGAGATGGAGGTGTTATCAAGGATCCATTCTTTTTTTGCCATAATGGCAAGGGGCTGCTCAGTCCTGTTAAGCCGCTTTTTAAGCACAGTGGCTATTTCACCGGTGCATGCGATATGAAACCCTCCTATCCCGCGGATAGCGACGATCTTTCCTTTGTCAAGGAGCTCTGCAGTCTTCTTTACAGGAGAAGTGCCCTCTGTTGCTTCACCGGCACCTGAATAAAGAATAAGCTCAGGTCCGCATTCATGGCAGGCTATCGTCTGCGCATGGTGTCTGCGACTGGATGGGTCAGAGTACTCTTCAAAACAGCCCGGACAGGGAGGGAACATGTCCATCGTCGTCCTCTCCCGGTCATAAGGCAGGGACCTGATGATAGAATACCGCGGCCCGCAGTTAACGCAGGATGTGGCAAAGTAACTCTCATACCTGCCCCCCCTGGTGAAGATATCCCTCACACAATCTTTGCAGGTTGCAATATCTGGTGGAATCAGGCCGGTCCTTGTGCCATCATGACTTTTAAGAATGGTAAACGAGTCAGGAGGATCCCCTTGCAGGGTGTACACTTCAACAGAGTCTATCACCGATAATGGGGGGCCTGCTCTGAGATCGCGGAGGAAATCCTCAAAGTTGTCACCCCATGCATATACCTGGACTTCAGATCCCGTATTACATACTGAACCGCAAATTCCATGCGCAACTGCCCTGGCATAAACAAAGGGACGGAAACCGACGCCCTGGACAATTCCTCTTATAATGATATGGCCCTGTTTTGGCATTTTGTACAAGTAACCTTTAATTTTTTGTCAAGCGTTATTATAATAGGGTTTTGAATTGACGGGTCATGTGCGGATTGTGAATGATCCGGTAGAGCTGGTTCCCCTTTTTGTAGTATTTAACAATACTCATTATAAGAAAATTCTCGAACTCCTGGATAATAACTGGATGACTTGTGCAGAGCTGTGTGACGTAATAGGAAGGGACTATGTCAGAGATGGGTTGCTTCTGCTTCGAAAAGGAAATCTTGTTGAGGAGAAATGGAGAATGCCTGAACCAGGTAAAAAGCCGGAAAAAGAATACAGGACAAATTATAGTAAGGTGCGTGCCAACTTTCAATGTGACTTCTCAGATCTTGGGGATCTCCTGACAATTGCTTTTGCAAATGGAGAAGATCTCAGGATGAAAGGTGACAGTGTGGAAGCTGAACTATCACGGGGGAACAGCTCGATAAAAGACATTGCCAGGAAATTCGGGGTTTCGCCGGTTTTCATCAAGGGAATCGCGAAAAGAATTCCACACCTGGATGTGAAAGGTCAGGGTCTGGTCGTATTAGATGAATGAGAATGATCCAGGATACACCATCCTTAAAAACAAGCGTGATGTCACCAGGTTTCAGATCCTGGTAGATATTGCTGCGCATCAGCCTGCAATAAGGCAGCAGGAGATTGCGGCAGGTCTGGGTGTCACGCCCCAGGCAATATCAGATTATGTCAGGGAACTAACCGAAGAGGGAATGCTCAAAGCACCTGGCCGCGGCAGGTACGAGGTAACCAGGGAAGGTGTTGAATGGATCCTGCATCATGCGGAAATTCTCGAGACTTATGCAAGGCATGTCCGTAATGACGTGATAAAACAGGTTTCTGTCTGGACTGCCATCGCTGCGGAGGACCTGCAGAACGGGGACCCTGTCGGTGTCTACATGAAAGGCGGGCTTTTATATGCTTCAAAACATCCCCAGTCTGCAAACGGACTGTCTGTTTCTGATGCAGCCAAAGGTGAGGATGCAGGAATATCAGGTCTTGAAGGGATTATTACTCACCGCGAGGCGACAGTTCTTGTCTGCAAGGTTCCACGCGTGGAGAGAGGTGGCTCAAGAAAAGTCAGGCTTGATGAGCTGAAGACGGTGATAAGCAGGGCATCGGTCGTCGCCTGTGTGGGCCTTGAAGCATGGGTCTCCCTGAAAAAAATTGACAGGATACCTGATCTTTACTTTGGTTCACGTGAAGGGGCCGTGGAAGCAGCCCTGCATGGGATACCCTGCGCCATTGTGATAGTTGACGAATTTTTCACGGACTTTTTAAAACAACTTGAGCAGGCGGATCTTAGCTATGAGATTCATGACCTGGTGTCCTCATGAAGGCCATAATCCAGCCTACAAAAAAGTATTACCGGGTTTTATACATTGATACACATCATATCCT
>JAAYPD010000415.1 GCA_012520015.1 Methanomicrobiales archaeon | reverse complement strand
GGCGGGGAAGAGACACGAATGCTCAGGAGGCATGAAGATGCCAGAGGAATGTTCACCCCTCGCGGGTACCACAGGAAATATGTATACTGATTATACTGATATCGGGGCAGATACGGCTGAAGGTTATACCATCTCACTTACTTCAAGAGAACTTGCCAGGAGAACAATCGGCGATTCGGGACCTTTTGACCGTATACGTCAGAGATGTTCTATCTCTGTCGGGGATTTCTCGATGGCAGAACTTCTGAGGTTTAATGGAGACCCGGTTAAGGCCGGACTGGACGCACTCAGGGCAGGTGCACCAATATTTACTGATATCAGGATGGTTCAGACAGGTATCCAGAAGAAAGGTCATAACAGTCCGGTCACCTGCATCCTTGACATAATGTCATCAACAGATACCGGGGGTAAGACGAGGACTTCTGCTGCGCTATTGTCATTAGGGAACAGACTTACAGGATCTATCATTGTTATAGGAAATGCCCCGTCTGCACTTTTGATATTGTGCGACCTTGTGAAAAAAGGGGTGCGGCCAGCTCTTGTCATCGGCACACCGGTCGGCTTTGTAAATGCTGCTGAATCAAAAGAGCTTTTAAGGAGCATTGACATTCCTTCTATCTCAAATGTAGGAACAAGGGGTGGGACTCCTGTAGCCGTCGCCGCCATGAACGAGATTATTACCATGTATGCAGAAATGACCGGAACCGTTGAGTAATATGCAGGATCCGGTAAGCGGATTTACATACCCGGAGGAATGGGTCCTGCTCTGCAGGGATGAACAATCCAGGCTCCTTGTCAGCAAAGGGCTTGCTGTTCTTGCATCAGATGGAACAGTGCGAAAACGTGGATTTACAACTGGCAGTACTGCAGCAGCTGCAGCGAAAGCAGCAGTTCTCTCTCTTACAAAAAACTGCATAACAGAAGTATCGATACTTACTCCGGCAGGGATCCGTATACATGTCCCGGTCACTGCTGACAGGGGAACTGGAGAGTGTGTTAAGTATTCAGGAGATTACCCGGGGGATGTGACGGCCGGGATGACCTTTTCTGCGGAGGTAGTGCCTTCAGATTCCAAAACCTCCCTACACTTTGATAAGGGAATAGGCAGGTGGGTTCGCGATACACCCAGGTACAGGACAGGAGATCCGGCAGTCTCACCACAGGCCAGAGATGAGATTTTAAACGCAGTCAGGGAGGCCATGGAAGAAACCGGAATTCGTGGAGTCACAACAAGAATTTTTGCAAGGCAGGGCGTGGAAATTGCAGAAAAAACCCTTAACAAAAAGGTGGGTGTTGAAGGAGGCATATCAATACTTGGCACAACTGGTCTGGTGGAACCTTGGGACGATCATCTTGAACAGGCTGCCTGTGAAAGGGCCGTTCTGGCAGACAGGGTCGTGCTTACCACCGGCAGGACAGGGATGAGATATGCCAGAATGCTCTTTCCTGAACATGAAGTAATCCTGGCCGGTTCCAGGCTTGGGGCAATAATTCCGCATCTTAAAGGGGAAGTGATCATCTGCGGACTCCCGGCCCTTGTATTAAAGTACATAAACCCGGTTATCTTGGATGGAACAGGGTTTTCAACCGTTGAAGAGTTCATGACAAGTGACAGATTTTCTTCAGCCATGCATATCTCCTTTCAGAATTATAAGAGGGAACACCCTGATACCAGGATCGTTATCGTAAACAGGGAAGGGATTGTGATCGGAGATTCTTCATGAAGATAGTGGGGGTGGGGTGTGGCCCAGGGATGCTGACCGAAACGGCAATCAGGGCCATACAATCTGCACACCTTATCGCAGGTTCTGAACGGGCACTTGACCTGGCCTGGGAGTTCCTTCCTGAACAGGCAGATATAAAGGTTATAGATAACTTCAGGGAGCTGCGGACTCTGCCAGATAATGCTGTCATACTATCGACTGGCGATCCTATGGTATCAGGGCTTGGATATCTTGGAGGGGAGATAATTCCCGGAATTTCATCTGTGCAACAAGGCGCGGCTAAGACCGGGATAACTCTTACAAATCTTTTCATAATTACCGCTCATGGAAGGGATCATGATCATGCCATAACAGACTGCTGTGAGATGGTAATGTCTAAAAGAAAGGTCTGCATTATTGCCGACCCTGCATTTCCCATAAACAGACTGGCACAAAAGCTTGTCATTGTAAACCCGGAAACACAGGTGATCATATGTGAAAACCTGGGATACCAGGATGAAAAGATTTCATATGGAACAGCAGAAGTTCCTCCAAAGGCCGATGGAGATATGTTTATCCTGTTTATAACAGAACCAGAATGAAAAGCCAGGTTGCCTGTGGATAAGCTGAGAATAGAAATTGTTTCAGAAAAGGGGATTGGTCTCTGCACCCTTGGGGCAGTCAACCAGTGATATCGGGTATCACAGAGACCAATGGGGTCTTCATCGAACATTCTCCTCCTACAAGAACCTCATGAATGGGGTAAACACATTTGATGGGGGTGTGAAATGAGGCATTTCACATGTATGCGTCAGGTGTTATTCGGATGGGGGGTGTATCATGATGGTTCCGTTGCAGAGAGGTGATTATAGATTATCGCTTAGATATATTAAATTTAGCCCTTGAGATCAGACTATTCAAAGTTTTACTGAAAATTTGGTAATTGTTTATTAGGCATCCGGAATCGAAACCAGTTCGGTATTTTTTATGCATAGGAACGCAAATTTTAAAATGTATCACATGCCTATTAGCATATGTGAAAACTACTACCCGTGTCAAAAAGATCAACGGGCATGAGTACCTGTATGAAATTACCTATTACTATGACAAGGAGACGAGAAGAACCAGGCAAAAGAGCCGGTACCTGGGGAAAAACGTCGATGGGGTACCTGTCAGGGTAAGAGAAAAAGCAAAAAGTCCTGAAAAGGTTTATTCATATGGAGAATTCATCCCCTATATCCAGGCAGTAAAGAACCTGCATATCCAGGAGATACTTGGCGCACACCTTACCGATCACGAAGTGAGGCTGTTTTTAGCTCTCCTCTTCGCTGGCATTCACCATCCAAAAGCCCTCCATTCTCCTGCTTCCTGGTATGAAGGAACGGTATTACCTCGCATTTTTTCTGGTCTGAAGATTACGTCCCAAAATATCTCACGCCTGTTAAAGAAGCTCGGTGAGGGATCTATTCACCTTAGTATTTGCAGAGCTTTGTCTCTAATCCCTGAAAGTGGATATATGCGAATTAGCATGGTTGATATTCCCATGTTCCAGGAGACGTCGTGGCATCATGGGGTATCCCATCATGGAATAGAGCCAGTTGCTCTCTTTTATGATAATATAGAGAATATTCCTGTCGGTTATTTATCATCTGCCCAGTACCTGGTGACTTCAGACCTTGTTAAAGCAATTAATGCAGGAATGAATCTCTTCTCAGGAAACAAAGGGATCATCATATCTGGTAAAGGCTTTTCATCCACAATGAACCTCTACGGAGCAATATTTAGTGAAACTCCTGTTATCTTCCCGCTTGATCCGGATCATAACCTGATAAAAAATGAGGTCAAGAAATACCGGGCAGATTTAATGCATCCAAGAAATCTCAAGATCTTCCGCGGAGAAACCCTGTTTGTAATTCCAGTAAATGTCGCGCTGGAAACGGCTAACTTTAAGGGATATATCATTTACAGTCCAAGAAAAGAAGAAGAGATACGTGAGCGATTTGGCCAGGATATAGAACTCATACTTGAAAACCTTAATGGAAGGCCAATGTATAAATGGGTTAATCCTGCAGAGGCTGTTGCTGATATTGCAGGGACTTATGAACCTTTCCTCCATTGGAAGGTTCAGAACAACCGGATCCTGGTTGATGTAAAAAGAAGAACACTTGGCAGGTATCTGAAAAATAGTGGAATATCAGTGATAATTACCGGCGATCCTGAATGTGAGTGGGATACATGCCTTGAGTGGCTGGAAGAACGTGCTGAAACGGAGAGATTTCTTGCAACATTTATCAGGAACTTCCAGGTATTCCCCTTATCGGTTGATAGTGATACAATGAGAAACGGGGCCTTTTTTGTCGCATTCATGGCACATGTGGTAAACAGGTGGGTGCTTGAACAATATGCAAAATCAGGGCTGCTCTCCATATACTCTGCCGAGAAGATACACCTTGAGCTTATGAAGATACGCCTTGTAGGTCTTGGAAATGATAAGGTTTTGTTAACCGGCCTGTTACCAAGGCAGAAAGAGATACTCGACACACTTAAATGGAGCGCTGATATTTAAAATAAAATGAAGGTATGATAATTAGGCATTTTTCATGAATCTTGTTATCACCTTGTTCTTTAGGCATGCCAAAAACCATCCTATGTTTTTTCTTCTGCCAATACAACCTACAGCCCACATATGACCTTACCAGGATACCTTACAATCCCTGAAAATACATTCAATGCCAGGATTCACGCAGCCTGGGAACGATCATCACCCTGCATGCTATGTCCAAGACAATGCATGGCACTCAGGAAAAAGGGAGAGCTCGGCTTTTGCAGGACAGGTATTCATCCACATATTGCATCATATGGTCCACATTTTGGAGAGGAAGGTCCCATATCTGGGACCAGGGGATCGGGGACTGTTTTTTTTACCGGTTGCACAATGGGATGCAGGTTTTGTCAAAATTATGAGATAAGCCATGACCGGGTGGGGCAGGAGATAACGGTGCATGATCTTGCAGATATTTTTCTTTACCTGCAAGAGAGGGGTTGCCATAATATCAACCTGGTCACACCGACTCACCAGGTTCCGGCCATCCTGGAGTCTCTACGGATTGCGATAAAGGGAGGGCTTCAGATTCCAATAGTTTATAATACAAGCGGGTACGAAAGCCCTGGGACTCTAAGCCTTCTTGAAGGAATCATCGATATATACATGCCTGATTTTAAATTTGCCGATGAGGAAACAGGAAAAAATCTCTCGTGCACGACAAATTATCCACGGATCTGCGAGGAGGCATTACGCGAGATGCACCGCCAGGCAGGTGACCTAACCCTGGAAGATGGCATCGCAATCCGCGGTCTTCTCATCCGTCACCTTGTCCTTCCTGGAAGAACCAGCGAGTCTGAAAAAATCATAAAATTTATTGCCGAACAGATCTCCAGGGATACCTGGCTCAATATCATGGATCAGTACCGTCCGGCAGGAGAGATCAGAAAGACCTGTCCTGATGGGTATGCTGATATGCTGCGCCGGGTTTCAGATAAAGAGTTCGTCCATGTACGCAAGGTTGCAGAAAAGTATGGTCTGGTCAGAGGCCTTGAATGATTATTGCATCAACAAAATTGCCGGGATCTGTGAAGGTGTAATAAATTATTCATATACAACTGTCAGAGATCTTACATGCAATGTCAAAGGACTGAATCATCTGCCAGGCATCTGTCCATTTGGATGGGCGGGATTTTCTTTGTTCTGTTCATTATAGGTATAATTTTAATCGCATTCACAACCTATGACCAGACGTCCGAGCCTGTGCCGGTTCACATACTCGCAATAAACGATTTTCACGGGCAAATATGCCAGGGGCAAAAGATGAATAGCTCTCCGGTGGGAGGCGCCCCGGTTCTTGGTGGATACCTGCGTGATGCAATTAACCGTTATGGAAAGAATAATACCATAATTGCCCTTCCTGGTGATATGACCGGGGCATCCCCGGCGGAGTCCAACCTGCTTCTTGATGAACCTGCTATACTCTTCTTTAACAGTCTTGTTACCGGTGACTGGAAAAAGACTGACCCAGAAACTGGTGAAAGAGTGAGAGTTATTGCAACGCTTGGGAACCATGAATTTGACCATAGCATATCTGATCTGGAGAGGCTCCTTGGAGGAGGCAATGCAGATACAGATATCTATCACCTTGTTGATCCTTATCCTGGTGCACTCTGGCCGGTAACTGTCTCCAATGTCTTTTGGGCCGGAACAGACACGCATTTCCTTACACCGTACGTGATCGAAGAAGTCCAGGGGATCCCGGTTGCTTTTATCGGAGCGGTCACCGAGACGACCAAAGAGATATCAGAGCCCAAAAATACTGAACTTATAACATTTACTGACGAAGCAGATGCAATCAACGAACAGGTAAAACACCTTAAAGAACAAGGGATTCACTCATTTATCATTCTCCTTCATGAGGGAGGAAAACAGACAGCTTATGAAGGTCCAACCAGGGAGACTGGAGACCTGTCAGGCAGGGTTGCTTCTATCACCATGAGGCTGGATGAGGATGTTGACGTGGTACTATCTGGCCATTCTCACGAGTTCACCAACCAGTACCT
>JAAYPD010000414.1 GCA_012520015.1 Methanomicrobiales archaeon | reverse complement strand
GGATGGTTTGGCTCAGATACGGGAGAAGGAGTATATGGCTGCTTTGGTGAATGCAGGGGTACCCCTAGAGAAGATAGTAAAACTTGCCGTTACGTTGCAGGGAAAGAGGGTAACGGTGAAAAAAGAGTAAATCCCAAAGGAACCGGAACAGAGTTACAAGTATTCGATATCTCCGCCACATTCAATGCCCCATGAAAAATTGGTTTTCTCTGGTCGAAAAAGATTTTCCCGTTTTTATGGGAAATTTGCGGGGTAATTTCATCCCCTTATCCCTTCATTTTATTTTGGATCTTCCCCTTCAATCGTATCATATCCCGGTCATTCTTATTCAGTGCTCATCCCGTATTCACGGACTCCAGTGCTTCGGAATACCTTGAGAGTTCGTAGAGGATATCAGCCCGAACCTTCCAGACCTCTGCATCATCAGGTGTCATGGTGATTATCAGATCAAATAATTCGTGAGATTCTTCATAGTCTCCCTGAGAGATCAACAGATCAGCAAGTCTCATATAGACCTCGGGATCTTCCAATCCGAGTTCTATTGAACGGAAATATGCCTCAATTGCCTTTTCTGATTCACCGATCATCTCGTAGCAATCCCCAAGATTATCCCAGATTGCAGGTTCTTCTGGATTTAATTCAATCTCCCTCCAGAACATATGCCTTTCCGAGAAAACAGGAGAAATGTGGGTTGTGAGGATGCTCCTTTGCACCAGAGGAGAGGATCTCTATTGCCTTTTTAATCTCTCCGATCTCTAGTGCAAAAATCCCCGGTAATATTTTCCTCCCTCCTGATTCTGCTCCTCTTTTGTGAGGGATGATAGAACTTTTTTGGCTTCCTCATATTTTCCATGCCTTGAAAGCATCTCAACTGTTTCAATACCCCTTATTTCAGAGGTTTTGAGAAGAAAAATGATCCTATTAATACAGGCCTCGACTTCATCCCATATCCCCAGATTATGAAGGCAGATAAGCCTCTGCTCAAGAATTTTTATATTATCAGGATCTTTTTCAAGAACCATGTCAATACAAGTCATGAGATCAGATGGTGCGAGTATATGACTCAATGCTTCAAGGTATGAAGGAATATTCTGGCCGCTATTCCCTTTTAATCCGAAAACCTTCTCAAATGCGAAAACCGCAATTATTGACCATTTTTAGTTTTTTCAATCTGGTCAAACCATAAAAGAGGTTCTTCAAACGGGGTTATACCTTTCCAGAGCTACTATTGCTCTATGAAGACTCTTTGAATGCAACCGTGCGATGTGGGGATCCCAATATCTTGCAACAAAATTACATAATACCAGATTGTATCCCTTTCCAATCTTTGCTGACGTTCCTATCTCTGGGAGGATCTCCTCTTGAATTATTTTAGGAGCTGTTTTTTTTATCATTGTGAACAAAAACTTTTTCCCATCTTCTGTAGCATCGGCCCCATTTGGAATAGTATACTGGCAACGAAATTGTTTTGGAAAATTAACTATATCTGCGTATACCCAGGATTCTACTTCTGGTACTGCAATTCTGAAAATTAGATTTGGATTTTTATCTCCGGTCAGCCATGTCTGGATTTTTAATGGTGCACAAGGAGCGGTGTCAAGATCTGTGAGAATAAAATACGGCATTATTTTTGACGCTTCATGGAAATTATGAATCCTCTTTTTGATATAACCAAAGCCATTTCCCGGAAAAAAAGTGCCGGGATAAAATTTTTCCCCAAACATCGCCAAAATCCTCAGCATAACTGCTTTTTGCAGTTCATCTTCGTAAACAAGGTTTATTGATATCATTTTAATTAGACATGAAAGAACTCTTCGAGATACGCCTGTTTCATACTTTCAGGTGCAGTGTATTGAAGAATTATATCACTTATGGGAAAACCCGATTCTAACAATCCACGAATTTCTGTATTGCATGAGGCTAATACTGCCTCAGAACTTTCATTGCCTGGTTTTAGAATTATCACTTCTTCTGCACTGATACTCTTATCCCATATAAGATCGGCACTATGAGTACTGATAAAAACTTGTCTCTTTCTCCGTGTAGCTTTATCCAGTTCATACATAATTTTTGGAAGTTCACGAACTATTGCTGTATTTAGGGATAACTCAGGCTCTTCCAGTAGTAAAGGAGAATCTCTGGGTTCAAGGAGTGACCATAGTAAGCCAATTAATCGAAGTGTCCCATCAGAAAACTGTTCTTCCTGTTGTTTTCCGGCTCTGGGTCTCCAATGTTCATATCTGGCTTCCAAGTGAGGTATTCCAAATTTATCGGTTGTGAATGAGAGTTCTGTGAGATGAGGGACAAGAATTCTTAATCTTTTCTCGATATTTTTAAGACGTGAATTTCTCGTATTTTCCGGGGTTTTCGCGAGGAGTTCCAAAAAATTTCGGCCATACGGATCATCCGGTAGATTGGGGCCAGTAAAAGCCTGAGGATGACGGATTAGTTGCGGGACAATATGGAAATACCTGATATCACTTAAAAAGGATGCAAGCACTCTGAATTTTCCATTCGCTGATGTCTGCTCAAGATGAGTTTGAGACAGGAGGGTTTCATCTTTTAGGTCATCAACATCAGGTCTGGATAGAATAGTCTCTCCATTTTTTATGACGATCTCATAACTTACACAGGGATCATGCTTTCCATGAGGTTGTCTGTTAATTCCCAGACGATATATCCAGTTTACTGGTGTTTCACCTGGTTCTTCGATATGAACCTCTATTTCTATCTGTGAATTTGTTCTTGCTGCAAGGCATCGGAGTTTGGATATACCACCTCTCCGCTCCAAGGCATCAAAGAGACTTCCTCCTTGCTTGGATATATCATGAAGAAACCTGAATACATCTAAAAAATTAGATTTTCCTGATGCATTCGGACCTACAATGAACATCCGGGATTGAAATGAGATATCAACACTGGAGAAATTTTTCCAGTTTTTCAGTAATAGACGTTTAATCATCATGTTATAATCCCAATCCCTTCTTATACATAATTCATTCGAAAATTGATTAATCCTTTCGGCAGTGAAGGGGTTGAGGAAGGCTCTATCATCACTTTTTAAAATATCTTGAACTTCATGATATAATCCCGCTCACCGAACTGAAAATGGAGGGCGAAATATTTCGGTGATATCTCGGTGCTCCAATTATTCCCGCCATTCATCATGTCCGAGCGGTGCCTCGTTCAGTTCATTCCGGTACGTCTGCCACCGGGGCATATGATGCGTAAGAATTTCTCGAAACCGATCATTATGCCGTTTTTCAATCAGATGAGCCATCTCATGCAGGACGATATAATCAATACATTGTTCCGGTTTTTTGATCATCTCCAGATTGATAAGGATCCTCCCGGTCTTCGGGTTACAACTCCCCCATTTGGTCTTCATTTTCCGGACACCAAAGGCTTTGACCGTTACCCCAAGGTCCGTTTCCCATTTTTCTATACGAGCAGCAACTATCTTTTTGAGTTCGTTCCGGTACCATTCGGTGAGGATCTTTTCTCTTCTTTCAGCGGTAGATCCCGGACGGACAAACAGGATCATCCCTTTCGACTTGTGGATAGTGACACCCTGTCTTCCTTTCCCTTCCTGAATTGAGAGAAGATATCGTTTTCCCAGGTAGTAATGACTCTCACGGGAGACATATTTATGATTTATACCGATTTCGTTGGGTGATTGAACTTATTTTTAAGGATTTAAAAGGGGATTACAAACTTGGAAAAATGTTTCTCAGAAATGAGCCAATGGCGTTTATTCACATTTATTCCATGTTACTACGGTTTATTATTAGCAGAGATCTGTTT
>JAAYPD010000413.1 GCA_012520015.1 Methanomicrobiales archaeon | reverse complement strand
TAATCACCATTATTACTCGCCATTATTACTCACCAATATTAAGCAGCAAAATTTTTTTGCAATCATTAACAGTCTTCAGTATCCGGTATTCAGTGTCATCTACAACCTTCATCTTTCATCCTTCAGCCTCAGGCCCGGGGTAACACCTGACCCCGAGATGTTCGCCAAGCAAAGAGTATTCCTTCACCCACTCACTTGCAGATTCATCGCCACTCATCATATCTTCTTTCATTCTGTGGCACATCCTCACCCCAATCCGGTAGTACATATTCTGGCAGGACCATAAATCCATTTGAAGAGAAAATTTGGAAAGGAACCTGAACAACTGGTTAACCTGGATGATTTGCTGGACATCCTGTGGATCACTCTCAATCGCACTTAATAACCTTGTAATTGTCTTTGCCGAGTTGACAGATAAAAGTTTTAAGTCCGGAAGATAATTTCCCCTTTTCAGATCATCGAGCGTTTGCCGGATTTTTTCTATGTTTATGGTCTCTTCATTAAGACTTGAGATTAATTCCCGGTTTAATGTGTACTGAATAGGAAAATCCAGTGCAGCAGGAGAAGGAATCTTCAGCTCCTTCATGGCGGTTACAAAAGGAAAATGCCTTCTGCAAAGCTGGCTGAATTCATACTCTGTGTCCTGAATAGATTCATTGAGGATGCTGTACATTACTTTCTGCTTGCCATCAGGAAACAGATGCCATAGCGAGTAAGAATGAACGTCAAAGTGCCGGTCAATTGAGAGAATCATGCCAGGCAGATCGCTTTTTTTAAATGTCTCCCAGATACTTTCCTTGATCTTATCAAACTCCTGTTTTGATGTATATGGCCTGATTCCACCGACAAAATTGTGATCTCCCATGTGAAGGGCGACAAACATCAGCGTTGATTCTTTCAATGTGGCCTTGGACCTGAACAGTGCATGCCCCATCGTAAGTTTCAAACTTCCAGTTTCGGCAAGTTCAAATGATTTGCAGTTGATTTCGTAAAGCTTTACAGGCGATTCATCAGGTTTTCCCTCAATAAGGGAAGTAATGGCATACTGAAAAGCCAGACGGTTGATGTCAAAAACTGCTGTTTTTACATAATTTGTGTATATATCCGCACCATTTCCAAGACTTGAAAGGTTTGAAGAAGCCTTCTTAAGATGGCTGATAAATTCAGGTTCAAGGTCATTCCCTGTCACATCCCTTGCCAGCTGAATTGCCCGGCAGGCATAAAGGAGGATCTGGATCGTCTCAATACCTGCAAGATCATCGAAAAACCAGCCACAGCTGGTCTGCATGAAGAGGACATTTTTCTGCATCTCCAATAATTTAAGGCTACGGGTCAGCTCTTCAGGGGTAGGTGTACGTTTAGCATATGATGAGAAGAACCTGAAAATTTCGTCTTTGGTCCGGTGAATAATAAGATCCCCATAAGCATTTCTGATCTCCCAGGGATCCTGAAAAAACCCTTCCATCTCCTTTTCATACAGGATTGCAAGTTCATCTGACAGCCATGTGATGGCATCCCGAAGCGGTCTCCTCCATCTCTGGTTCCATGGTTTTATATTGTATGGGGATGCCCCGGAAGCTGATGAAGAGGAGTAACTAACCGATGGATCAGATATCAGGCAGGCATACATTGCCCGGCATCCACAATTGTCCTCCCATCGCTTTACTCCGTGTTCACAGCTCCACGAGGTGTTCTCTGCGACAATTACCTCATACTCCGGTGGATATTTTTCAAGATATTCTCCATAAACTGTTAACTTTGCAAGCTTCTTCGATTCTATCTCATGAAGGGCATAGGCAAGTGCCATATCTGCAAACCGGTGATGATGCCCGTAAGTCTCGCCGTCGGTTGCAACAGAGACCAGTTGTGGCCCGTTCCTGCCTTTTGGAAAAGCCTTTATCAGCCGTTCTGTAAACCGATCACCATTCTCAAGCAGATTCCCAAATGCAACCTCAAATGCAATGGAAGGTTCATAAAAAAAGATTGCAATTGTTCTTCCTGACGGCAGGGTGCATCGATATGGCCGGCTGGTATCCAGGGTCTCTTTCCTGACATCTGTCCAGTTCTCTTCGCCTGTCCTTCTGACCCGCCTTGCCTGGTGTGGTGCAAGTATGGTAAACTTAATCCCCTGCATTGCAAGAAGGTCAAGTGTCTCATTGTCCACAGCAGTCTCAGAGAGCCACATCCCTTCAGGCATCCTGCCAAACCGGTAGACAAAGTCTTTTATTCCCCAGGTTATCTCTGTTATCTTGTCACGCCTGTTTGCAAGTGGCATGATCAGGTGGTTATAAACCTGGGCTATCGCTGACCCATGCCCAGAAAAGGTCTTCTGGCTATCTTTGTCTGCCTGAAGGATGGCCTGGTATACTTCACGGTTATGATCTTCAAGCCATAATAACAGGGTGGGACCGAAATTAAAACTGATTTTTGAGTAGTTATTGACGATGTCAATGATCTGGCGTCCTGAACCAAGAATCCTTGAGGCGGCATTGGGTGCATAACATTCATTTGCCACCCGTTCATTCCAGTCATGGAAAGGAAAAGCAGATTCTTCAATCTCTATCTCCTCCAGCCAGGGATTTTCGCGAGGCGGCTGGTAAAAGTGTCCATGAATACAGATGTAATTGTTGATGAAAGTCACCCGGACATGCTCCTGAATCAGTTATACAATCTCATATGAAACCTTGCAGGGTTTGATAGTTCCGGTTATTACTAATTATGTATTTTTATTCCCGTGAGTATGGCGAAATTATGTAACTATATAAAAATTGCGAGCTGACTTCTCCGTTTTTCCGGTATTTTACAAAAAACATATATATCTGGGCCGGTACTGTTTTTATTGGTTTTATGGACCCTGAAATTCGTAATAGTCAGGTTCAGACAATAATGGCTACTATTTCATCATTGATGGCCAGCAGGCGGATTGAAGATAAGATCCGTGCAGCATCCCTGATAGGTGAATATAGTAAAGTCCTTCCATCTACGTTTCTGGACCGTATCCTGGATGAACTAAAGAAAGATTCGCATTATGAGATACAGGAGGCATTAAGGCCTTTATTGAAAGATGATGAAGAAACAAGTCCTGTCCCTGTAACAGACAAGGAGATCATCGCCGGCTACTCTGGTTCACTTGAGAATGCCCTGAAGAAAGCACTGGACATTGCAAATATCTTTGATCTCTCCCATGTAACTGCAAAGGCTATAAGGCAGCAGCTTATCGATGGGAAAAATGGTTCTGACAATAAACTTTATTCAGACTTTGTTCAGCAAAAATCAATGATTGCACCTGAACTTGCCCTTTTCCCACAGATCTCTTTAAAGGTCTCTCCCATAGGGACCCTGGCAGAAGTTATCAGGGTTATTCCTGAACTCTCCAAAAAAGGCGGGACTGGCAAAACAGGTACAGACAGAAAGGTCATCGAGACCAAGCTTGATGAGATTCTTGAGACCGAAAAAGAGATCTCTTTTAACATTGCCGGATATGAACTTCTTTATACTCTTGAACGAATGATGCGTGATCTTATACAGCAGAGAATAATTACTCCACACGCGGATAATCTCCAGACAAGGATTCCGGCTGATGTCCTGGATGGTATGAAAAAGAGAAAGGATGCAGAGGAGAATAACCCGATATCTGTTGGAACATATGAGATGATAGAGTACTGTGATTTTACCGACCTAAAAAAGATACTTGAAAAAGGGAGAAACCATGAATTTTTTTCAGATATATTCTCTTTTGACGAGATAAAAACGGTATACAGTAAGCTTGGTGAACTTGATCCAATAAGGAAGAAGATTGCACATTCCCGACCCCTTACAAGGAAGGAGTTTGAGAGGCTGAGGCTATATACTACCGATATCCTTGACCGGATCAGAAGATGATGAGGGACAGGACAATAATATCATATTTCCGTCAGAAATGTTTGAAATAAAATTTCAAACCTGACTAATTTTCAGACTATTGTTCCTGTCCTGATGAGAATTAAGGGAAATATCTTTTATCATGACAATCTATGCGTCATTTGACCTTGTAAACGCCCATCCCTTCTCTACAAGGGACATCAGCCACCGTAAATTTTTAAAAAGAATGTAAAAAACGTGACCACATGGAAATATCAGGACTGGGCCACTCCACCTGCTTCCCTGATAAGTCCGCTCATGTCTATCCAGATGACCAGTTCCTTTTTACTTTCTCCCTTCTCTCCCACATCTTTTTTAATCACACCAAGAATATGGGAGTCATCGCCTGCACCATGCGAGTGTTGATCAATATCATTAACGTTCACAGTAAGGACAGAGGTGACCTCATCAACCACAACGCCGGTCTTTCCATCAGTAACAGATTCATCAAGAACGATGAACCTGAGATCCTCTGTATCTGCAGAGTTACCCTTGGTTATCCTGAGCAGCTTTCTCAGGTCCACAATGGTTGTAATCTCTCCGCGAAGATCGATAATGCCCCTGATATAAGCCGGAGCATGAGGAAGCGGTGTTATCTTGGATGCCTCAACGATCTCTTTGACATCAAAGAGGTTGACTGCAAATTTGTCATCACCAATAATAAATTCGACAACCTGAACTTCCTCATTTCCATGCTCATTTGTAGTTACCCCTGATGCTTGTGTTGCTGCCAAAGCCATCTAAATCACCTTCACATGACCGCTATTGATACCATTTCAGCCAGACCAGTAAGGCCCGGCCGGACATACCTGCGACTTCAATGAATAACTACTTGGGCATTATCCTTTATATTCTTATACCAGGCGATGAGCACAATGTAAAAGCAATTTCTGAAATCCTGCTATACTGTAGGGTAATCAACATTGTTTATATCATCAGGGAAGGAGTAAGACCTTCCATGACTAATCGTCTGGGAAAAATCTCTTTTTAAAAAAAGCCGTCCGCCTCATGACAGGAAGAGCAACCTTTGCCCCAAGACGGAGAGTATGATAAAACGGCCCCTCAAGCCTTTCTGACACCTCTTTAAGCCTGCCAGGAATATCAATTCCCTGTGGGCAGGCAGAAACACAGGATTCACACCCTATGCAGGCCGATGCAACAGAATATCCTCCCATAACCCCGCCAAGACGGATTGCATAAACAGCATTTGTCTTCCAGGGTTCACCGAACATATAGAGATTATTATACATCTCAAAGCAGGACGGGATATTTACACCGAAAGGACAGGGCATGCAGTACTGGCAACCGGTACATGGGACTTTCATAAGCGAGCGCCATGTTTCAGCAATATTTCTTATGATTTCGTATTCTTTTTCAGTAAGGCTTTCAGGATATGCAGTCCCTGCAATTTCGCAGTTCTCATCCACCTGTGAGATATCATTCATACCTGAAAGGACCATGGTAACTTCAGGCTGGTCCCAAAGCCATCTTAATGCCCATTCAGCCGGAGTCCTCTTTATTTCCGCCTGGTCAAATATCCTGTTTATCTCTTCAGGGAGGTTTTTTGCGAGTTTTCCCCCCCGGAGTGGTTCCATGATAAATACGGCCAGACCTTTTTCCGCTGCATATTTAAGACCATCACGTCCTGCCTGGCTATACTCGTCTATGATATTATACTGGATCAGGCAGCAGTCCCAGGGGTAGTCATCTACTATCTTTTTAAATGATTCTGTTCCTTCATGAAAGGAAAAACCTGCGTTTCTTATCCGCCCATCCTTCTTTGCCTGGTCAAGGAACTCAGTCACCCCAAGTGCCTTCATCCGGTTCCAGCTCTCCCCTCCAACCGAGTGGACAAGGTAATAGTCGATATACCCTGTTTTCAGCCGTTCAAGCTGGGAGTTAAGAAAAAAATCCATGTCTTCCCTGGATTTTACCAGCCAGTGAGGAAGTTTTGTTGAAAGAGTAACCCTCTCCCTGTACCCGTCCGCCAGCGCCCTTCCAAGTAATGGTTCTGACTGCCCGCGATGGTACATCCAGGCAGTGTCCAGGTGAGTCACACCCTTTTCAATCGCATATCTTACCAGGGCTTTTGATGGCTCTTCGTCAATTGAGCCATTCTTTTCCACAAGTCGCATGCATCCAAAGCCTAATATTGGAATTTTCTCCTTTGTCTTTGGTATTATCCTGCTGAGCATTTTTTACCACCAGATTTATTAATTTTTCATTTACGGAGTATCAGACTGGAAAGGCTGGTGAATGGTCGGATTCTTCTATCTGATGTTTCTTTAGTGCCTGAACCGTTTTATGCCTTGCGACAGCCTGACATATCTTCTGGCTGAGAAGTGAAAAGACCTGGGATGGATCTCCACTTTTATTAACATAAAGACTATCGCCTGGTTTATCAGGATCCAGGTCAAGGTCCTCGTATCTTGTTCCGGTCAGAAAGATGAAAGGGAGTGATTCTCCACGTTCACGGATATACTGAAGTAACCTTGTACCATCCATTTCAGGCATCCTGAAATCTGATACGATGATGTCAAAAGAAGTTGCAGAGAGCAGGTTTAGGGCTTCCTCCCCAGATTCTGCTGATATTATCTCATAGTCTCCAAAAACCACAAGATAATCTGAG
>JAAYPD010000412.1 GCA_012520015.1 Methanomicrobiales archaeon | reverse complement strand
GCCACTGATAAAAAAGGATGGTAAATTCGTCGAAGCTACCTGGGAAGAGGCAATCAAACTGATCACTGAGAAGTTTAAATCCTACAAGCCTGATGAATGTGCTGTCCTTTCTTCGGCCCGTGTCTCAAATGAAGAAAATTATGCCATGATGAAATTTGCGCGTGGTGTATTGAAGACACGCCATATCGATCATTGTGCCCGTCTTTGTCACTCATCAACCGTTGCCGGTCTTGCAAATATCTTTGGTTCAGGTGCGATGACAAACTCCATTCCTGACATTGCAGAGTCAAAATGTGTCTTTGTTATCGGGTCCAACACCTTTGAGAACCATCCGCTTATCGGCCGCCAGATAATGAAGGCAAAAGCAAATGGTGCCAAGGTCGTCTATGTTGACCCACGTAAGACCCCGACCGGAAAACAGGCAGATCTCTTCATACAATTTTACTCAGGAACAGATGTCTGTCTTCTCAACGGCATGATGCAGGAGATTATCCGGAACGGGTGGGAAAATAAGGAATTCATCGAAAAACGCTGTAATGGTTTTGAAGATCTTAAGAGCGAGGTCATGAAGGATGATTACAGCCTTGAGAACGTCTCATCAGTCACCGGCGTCCCGGTAGATGATATCAAGACTGCAGCCGAGTGGTTTGCAAAATCAGGTGCCACCGCAATCCTTTACTCCATGGGTATCACCCAGCACACAACCGGGGTTGACAATGTCAAATCCGTAGGAAACATCCAGATGCTGACCGGAAACCTTGGCAGGCCAGGGACCGGAGTCAATGCCCTTCGTGGACAGAACAATGTTCAGGGCGCCTGTGACATGGGATGCCTTCCGGTTGTCTTTACCGGGTACCAGAAAGTCATCGATGAAGCTGCCCACAAAAAGTTTGCAGATGCCTGGAAGTTCCCTGATGGTATTGCAGAAGGAAAGAACGGGTATGAAGTCACCGTCATGATGAATGTCCTGACAGACAACCCTGGTGAGCTCAAGTGCATGTACATCATGGGTGAAAACCCGATGATATCAGATCCTGACCTTAACCACGTGGAAGAGGCTTTAAAGAACCTTGAATTCCTCGTTGTCCAGGATATCTTCATGAATGAGACCGGCGAACTTGCAGATGTCATCCTCCCGTCCTGCTGTTATGCAGAAAAGGATGGAACACAGACCAACACCGAACGGCGAGTCCAGATGTGGAGAAAAGCCCAGGATCCACCAGGAGAAGCTAAACTTGACTGGCAGATTATCGCTGACATTGCAAAGGCCATGGGGTATGGCGAACAATTTGCCTGGAATTCTGCCGAAGAGATCTTCAATGAGATGGCAGCACTCACCCCGTCCTATGCAGGAATGGACTATACACGGTTAAACCGGCCTGAAGCACTTCACTGGCCATGTCCGACCAAAGACCATCCGGGAACCCCCATCCTTCATGGAGAAAAGTTTGGAATGCCTGACGGCAAGGGTCTGATGACCGCTATTCCGTTCAAATACCAGCAGGAAAGACCAGATGCGGAGTATCCGATTCTGCTTACAACCGGCCGTTGTATCTGGCACTGGCATACGGGAACTATGACAAGGAGATCTGAAAACCTTGAACGGGAAGAACCAACCGGATGGATTGAGATGCATCCTGAAGATGCAAAAGCCCTTGGCGTCAAAAACGACGAGATGGTTCGGGCAATCAGCCGTCGTGGAGAGATAACCATAAAGGCACGCATCACCGACACAATTAAAAAGGGCGTCATGTTCATCCCATTCCACTTTGTCGAGTGTGCTGCAAATGTGCTGACCATCAATGCTCTTGACCCGATCGCAAAGATTCCTGAGTCAAAAGCATGTGCAATAAAAGTTGAGAAGATTACGGAGGCCTGAACATGGCAGCAAAAGGCGATATGAGCTATGTCTGGGCAAAAGACAAAGAGATCCTTGAGAAAGGAGAATGTGGAGGAGCTGTTACTGCACTCCTCAAATATGCGCTGGAAAGTAAATTTGTGGATGCAGTTTTTGCTGTCAGAAAAGGACAGGACATCTATGATGCAGTACCTGCATTCATCACTGACCCTTCAGAAGTTGCATCCACAGCAGGATCCCTGCACTGTGGAACCCTCCTGCTTCCCAAAATCCTGAAGAACTATGCTGACGGAGCAAAAGGCATGAAAATTGCAGTAACCTGCAAGGGTTGCGATGTCATG
>JAAYPD010000411.1 GCA_012520015.1 Methanomicrobiales archaeon | reverse complement strand
CGTCAACGGTTACACCGATCATATCCTGTTTCTCCCGCTCAGAGTAGACGGCACCAGGGATGAGCCCCGATATCGTTGGCACATGTGGATCGGATTTTGGAATTTTAACCGTGAATACCACGCATATCTCTTCATGTTTTCCTCCGAAAAATACCTGGAGATGGTAAAGAAGGTCTATCATATCGCCATTGTCTGACGCTGCAATCACCCCAAGATGTGGATAATCAATGGAGATGAGTTCTGCAATGGCGTCATTAATGCTTTCACGTGGCACGGTCATCCACACTGTCTTTTGTGGAACTTTTTTCACGCCTTCACACCGCTCCTGCACCCTTACATCACTTACAAGGCTGCCAAACTTTTGAACAAACCTGTCAGCAATCTCCTGCGGAGTCATGGTTGCTCTCATGATTTCACCTCCTTTTCAAGTCTTTCAAGTTTTGCAATCGCCTGCACCACACCGTATATTATTGCTTCGGGTCGTGGAGCACAGCCAGGTACATAAACATCAACAGGTATTACCTGGTCTAAAGGCCCGTCAAGGTTATAAGAGTCATAAAAGACGCCTCCTGACTGACCGCAGGACCCGACGCACATGACCACCTTTGGTGCTGCCATCTGTTCATAAACCCTCTTTACCCGGTCACTCATCTGCCTTGTAACCGGACCTGTGACAAGTAGAACATCTGCATGCCTTGGAGAGCCGACCAGTTTTATCCCAAACCGTTCCGGGTCATACCTTGGGCAGAGGGTTGCAACGATCTCGATATCGCATCCGTTGCAGGATCCCGAATTTACATGAAATACCCAGAGCGAACGGTTAAATGATGGAGAAAGTCTCATTTCAGGATCACCACCAAAACAAGGACAATGGCCGTGACAAGCAGGTATGCCAGGAAATAATCTGACAGGTTACCGGTATGAAATGGCCTGATAAACCTATAGTACCCGGAAAGGGCATCAGTATAACCCCAGTAAAGGTTTCCGGCCCTTATGTGAACCTCCTCTTTATCAGGTTCTGCATTTCCGGAAAGAAAAGGAGCAGTAGATTCCTTCCCGGTGTCATATGTCTTCTCACCCCTTGACCAGATTATCCATCCGATAATCAGGGCAATAGCAAAGGCGATAACCCAGAACAATGCATTCCATGCACCAAATCCGGTAGTGAGGGTGAATGATTCTATCATTTATGCACCTCCGAGTACTGCTGATATATATCCATGGTAATCCACAAGGGCAGAGGCTGCCGGGGCTACAAGAAAGTCAACAACCTGCTGGGGGAATATTCCAAAGAGGACTACCAGTATTGCAAGTATTCCCATGGCGATGAGCATCGGCTTTGGTGCCTCCCTGACATCCTGGTATTCTGGCAGCTTTGGTCCCATGAACATGGAGTGAAAGACCTTGACAAAGGATGCAAGGGTAAGGATACTTACTACCATGGCAATTACAGCCAGCAGAGGATTGAAAAGGAATGTCGACTCGTAAATGAGCAGCTTTGATGCAAACCCGTTAAATGGGGGAATGCCTGCTATTGCAAGTGCACCGATCATGAAAAAGATCATGGTCCATTTCATATTATGTCCAAGACCGCCGAGCCGGTTCAGGTTCCTTGTACCGCATCTGTACATGATAACACCGGCGGTAAGGAACAGAAGGCCCTTGTAGAGGGCATGGTTCATAATATGAAAGAGCCCCCCCTTAAGAGCCATCATGCCAACTCCCTGTGAAAGGCAGCTGTTTGAAAGGGCAGCAAGTCCCACGCCAACTCCAAGAAGCATGTACCCGGTCTGGGAGACTGCATGATATGCCATCAGCCTTTTCACATCTCTCTGAGGGATGGCCATCGTCACACCGATGAACATCGAAAGGACCCCAAGGATGATGATAACCCATCCGACAGTGAGTGGGTTTAACTGTCCTCCATACAGGGTGAAGCATACCCTGAATAGGGCATAAAGGCTTGCCTGAGACGAGACTACCAGGAATGCAGTCACTGCGGAAGGGGCCATCGTATAACTGTCAGGTGTCCAGAAATGCATCGGAACAGCACCACATTTCATGGCAAGAGCTGAGAAGAAGAAGACAAATGCTATGATGTCAAGCCCGGTCAGTTGCATACGGTCAGCAATAACCGCCATGTTAAGCGAGTTATACTGGGCATAAAGAAGACCCACACCAACCAGGAATAGCATTCCCCCAAGTGTTGAGAGTGCGGCGTATTTTAATCCGGCTTCTGCAGCAACCCCTTTGTCTATCCGGTACGCAACAAGTGCTGCACCGGCAAGTGAACTTATCTCAAGGAATACAAAGAAGTTGAAGAGATCGCCTGTTGCAATCATCCCATACACACCGGCGATGAGAAGCAGGAGCAGGGTGAAGAACCCGTCCTTTCCGGAGAGCTTCTCCATGCTGGATATGGAGTAAAGAGTGATACAAAAGCCGGTAATCGCCGCGATGATAATCATGAAGGAATTTACAGGGTCGATTGTGAATATGATCCTTATCGGAACTCCTCCTGAATCCGGGGGAATTACATGGGATATTGCGTCTACACCAAATGCATACACTATCGTCCCTGCATCAAGGACACGAAATGCCACCAGAAGCCCACAAAGTGAAGACAGGGCAGTAATTACCAGCACCCAGGCATTACGGAGATTATCACCGGCCCTTGAAAAGATAGGCGTTAAAAAAGCTCCAAGCAGGGGGATTGCTATAAGAAGCCCTGGAAGATTGTCAAGTATTATATCCATTTTTTACCCCTGCAGTTTTGTTACCTTGCTGACATCGGTCGTCTTGTAATACCGGAAGATTATCATCACCAGGGAGAGCATCAGGGCAAGAGTTGCCACCCCGATGACGATGCTTGTAAGAGTCAGGGCCTGCACTGTAGGCATTACCATCTTAAGAGAAGGCGCCCCGGTGAATATGGGGGCTATGCTGTCCCACCTGTATCCAAGCACAATCAAAAAGAGAT
>JAAYPD010000410.1 GCA_012520015.1 Methanomicrobiales archaeon | reverse complement strand
TTGGAAGGATGATATGTGGGGATGGAAATGCCATAACTCCAATGAAAGCCAGGCGACTTGCCAGGATGCTGTCACCTGAAGACCCGTGGAGCATTGACCGTCCATTATACATGATCGGAACAACATGGTGTGGGCCAGGGCCAAAGTGCCGGGCCTGCCCGGTAAAGATTTCATGTGTCTTTGCCATATCTGATGAGCTTGGGATAAGACCTGACCCGGTATTCAGGGATAACCTTTTTGGAAAAAAATCTCATCAAAAGACATTGAAACAATGGCAGAAAGTACCCTCCATTCCGTTAAATCAAGATGGCTAAAGACAGAAGTCATAATTATGAACCCGGGTATGGATGACTTTTAGCTGTAAGCTTTATCTTCTTTCATGCTCTACATGGGGATATGTCAACCCGGGTAAATACTCCCCAGAAGATCAGGTTTTTAAAATTCATTTATTCGCATGATCCAGGAGTAAAACCCGGAGAGATCGCAGATGAATTCGGGGTACGCACCTCCACTGTCACAAGGACGCTTCATGAGCTGAAAGATGCCGGGTACATATGGTACGATCCATACCGGAAGGCTTCCCTGACCGATGCAGGAGAAGAACTGACCCGCTTTCTTCTGCGTCGCCACCGAATCCTCTCGCTCATGTTTACCCGTGCCGGTCTGTCAGAAAAGGATGCATGCACCCAGGCTGAAAAGATCGAACACCTTGTGCCAAAGAACCACATTGATCAGATCTGCCGTTCACTTGGTCATCCCTGCAAAGGGGCCTGCGGTGTGATTGAACATGATCCAGCCTGTTGTGGTGTGATGTAATGAAAAAATTTAGCTTTAAGCTTAAGATCATGTCGTCTGATAATGAGAACATTTCAATACAGGATTATGCCATTACTCTTCTGTTTTTGCTGTTGTCCTGGTCCGTCCTCTTATCTGCCTCATGTGGCTGCATGGCAAATGACAAAGAGCCTTCTCTCCACCAGCCAGTTATCGCCTGCACGATTCCTCCACAGGAAGAGTTTATCAAAGAGGTTGCAGGAGATTACCCGGTGAAGATCCTGGTAATGGTCCCGCCAGGCTCAAGTCCACATACCTTTGAACCCACACCATCCCAGATTGCAGGGCTGGAATCTGCTGACATGTATATCGCACTTGGTTCAGGCATTGAGTTTGAGAACCGTTGGATCTCGCGAATTAAGCAGACATACCCAAGTTTGAGAGTGGTTAACCTGTCAGAAAATATCAACTTCTGCAGCCAGGCAGGCCCCATTAGGGACATAACGGTAACATCCGGAGATGATGCCGGTGCAGGGTGCGATCCACATATGTGGCTGTCACTTAAGAATGCTGCCATTATCGTCAACACCACCGCTGAAGAACTGGCGGTACTAGAACCTGATATGAAGGAAAATTTCTTTAAAAACCGTGATAATTATAACCAAAGACTTGCAGATGCTGACCGGAAAATCCGGAAATCCTTAGAGGATCTCAAAACAAGGACTGTTCTCGTATACCATCCGGCTTTTGGATATTTCTGCAGAGATTATAACCTGACCCAGATGGCCGTTGAAGAGGACGGACGAGAGCCTTCATCAAGACAGCTTGCAGATTTAATCATAAGAGCCAGGTCAGAAGGGATAAACATTGTCTTCACAGAACCTGAAGGTTCCACCAGGCAGGCAGAGACGCTGGCAAGGGAGCTGAACGGGACCATGGTCCTAATCAGCCCGCTTGCCGGGAATTATCTTGAGAACATGCAACAGATAGCAGAAAAGATATCAGGTATACCATGATGCAGGAGCCGGTGATCGAGGTTGACAATGTGACTGTCACCAGGAACCAGCAGGTTGTCCTGGAATCCATAACCTTCCAGGTAAGGAAGGGAGATTTTTTTGCAATCATAGGACCAAACGGAGCTGGGAAGTCCACTCTTGTCAGGGCAGTTCTAGGCCTTGTCCCCTGTGACTCAGGTGAGATTTTGCTATTTGGTTCTCCGGCAAATCCTGAATCCAGGGCAAGAATTGGGTATGTTCCCCAGACCCATGTCTTTGACTTTTCATTTCCGATCACTGTGCATGAGATGGTTCTGACAGGCAGAATGGGGAGAAAGAAGGGCATCTTCAGACGATATACAGATGAGGATCATATCGCGGCGAACAATGCATTATCCAGGATATCAGCCGATTTACTTGGCACCCGCCCGGTAAAGGCACTTTCCGGTGGTGAGAGGCAGCGGGTCCTTATTGCCCGGGCCCTTGCCGGGGATCCAGATATCCTTATCCTTGATGAACCGACGGTTTATGTTGATACTCCAACGGAAGAACACTTTTATGAACTTCTTTCTTCCTTATCAAAGGAGATTACCATCGTTATGATTACCCATGATATCGGCGTGGTATCCCGACATGTAAACCGGGTTGCCTGTCTGAACCGGCGTCTCTACATGCATGACAGCGACCAGTTGACCTCGGACATGATCACCAGTACCTATGGATGCCCGGTGGACATCATCACCCACGGGGACGTACCTCACCGGGTTTTGGAAAGGCATGAGGAGGGTTCATGATAGAAGCTTTTGCATTTGAGTTCTTCAGGTCGGCCATCATTGCAGGTCTTCTGGCCTCTGTCATCTGCGGGATAATAGGGAGTTATGTCTATGTCAGGCATATGATCTCTGTTGCCGGAGGGATATCTCATGCAGCATTCGGAGGAATTGGTCTTGGATACCTTCTGGGTGCTGATCCTCTTGCCGGAGCACTCTGGTTCACTCTTGGGATTGCAGCCCTCATATGGGGGCTGGTTGAACGGGCCAAAGAACATATTGACACCCTCATAGGTGCATTCTGGGCTGGAGGAATGGCCTTTGGCATCCTGTGTCTCTCTCTTACTCCCGGATACACTCCTGACCTCTTTAGCTATCTTTTTGGTAATATTCTCCTGGTAGCGCCAGGGCATCTTGTGATGATGACTCTGCTGGGCGCCTTTGTCCTCCTGCTCTTCCTCATCTTCTATCCAGTGCTACAGGCCCTGGCCTTTGATGCAGAGTACGCGGCAATTTCAAACCTGCCTGTCCGCGGTCTTCATTTGATGATCCTGGCCCTGATTGCGGTCTCCGTTGTGGTGTTAATCCAGGTAGTGGGTATCATTCTTGTCATTGCACTTCTGACACTCCCTGCAGCGATAGCCAGACCTTTTTCAAAGACTTTGAGAGGAATGATGATCAGGGCAACGCTGATTAGCATGTTCCTGACCACATGCGGGATTTTTCTCTCCTGGATTTTTGACATCCCATCCGGCTCCACAATCATACTCCTGGGTGTTACCGTGTATCTCCTTGTATTGGGAGGGAGCAATATATCCAGGAGTTGTATGAAAGATATACAAAATTCTGATTTTTAATGTAATCCCCACTTATCACGGATCAATCAGGTGGTACAAATCCTAACCAGGTAATAAATCATATGAATTTTTAAAATAAATTCCGGAAAAAAGAGTTAGTTAAGGATGAGGTTCTTGTTGTATGCAAGCACATCCGGAATAGAGTCTACACCTTCCAGGGATTTCGGGAAGTTAGTAAATATTACACGGTTTGCATAAATTGCCATGTCCTCAAGTGCCTCTGCTATGCCCTTTGCCATCTCTCCTGACTGCATGTTCTCAATCACGTAGATCTTTCCTCCTCCTGGGAGAAGGTCAAGTGCATAGAGTTTTTGTGGATCAGCCTTCAGGGCGTCCACAACCTTAGCGGGCGTCTTGTTTCCTCCAAGGGCAAACTCAGGCGCATAAATATCTATGACATTCAGACCAAGCCAGTCTTCTACCGGCTCTCTCTGCCATGCCATGACGACTGTATACTTCTTTGCAAGCAGTTCCTTCTCTTCTTCTGTCAGGCTGCCTGCCGCAATGATCTTTTCTTTATACTGTTTTGCCCGTTCTTCATATGTCTTGGAGTTACGCCCATCAGCTGCCTTAAGCCATCCAAGAACGGTATTAGTCAGTTCCAATGCGGTCTCGGGAGTGTTCCAGGATGCATCAGGCTTTAAAATCGTCCACCTGGTCTTCCCATATCCATTGGAGTCACGGAACTTTTCAACGGCCTGCATGGTGGCAAAGTCCATGGTGGTGTTATGCGCAAGGAAAAGATCTGCCTTTTCAAGTTTTGCTGCATTCCTCTGGATAAGTCCAGGAAGAATATCTCCCTGCAGATGTGGGCAGACCGTCGGATCAGCGATGTAGATCACATTGACTTCATCTCCACCGATCTCCTGAACAGCGTCCCAGAGGACGCTTGTTGTTGCTACTACGTCAAGGGCCGCAGCTCCTGGAATGAGAGCCACGATGATGCCCAGAATAAGTAATAATCCTGAGTGCTTCATGATTATTACTTCTTCACTTTTCGTATTAATGTTTGTGAATTACAACTTTTCTTTTCGGAGAGACTGCAACAGCAATGACAAACATACCGCTGAATAGTACTGCAGTAAGAGGACCTACAGGGAGTGAGTACTGAACACCGATCAGGGCGCCGAAGATACTCATTATGACCGCGACCGCAGGTGCCATGATGAACATGTTCCTCATAGTGTTGCAGAACTGGTATGCAATCGCAGCAGGAGTTACCAGCCATACATAGAGCAGAAGTCCGCCGACGATGGGAATACTCAGTGCGACCATTACTGAAATCAGGAACAGGATCCCATAATACACCGGTTTTACCCGTATACCTGCTATCTCGGCAAGGCGCTTATGAAAGACGATTGCTGTAATCTCCTTGTAAAAAACAGAGAGGAATATGACGATCAGAAGAGAAATTATAACCAGGGCATAGATCTCTTCCCGGTAGAGGGATATGACATTTCCATAAAGGAGCGAACTTGCATCAAAACCTTTCCCTGTTCCCTGCATGAGGGCGATGAAAAATATTGCAACCGCCATTGTTGTCCCGAACAGGACTCCAAGTGTTGTGTCTGTATGCATCCTGGTCCGATCGCTGAGCGGCCCCATCAGAAAAGCGGTCAGTATACTGACAAGTACTGCTGACGGCAGAACGGCGTACCCAAAGAATGCCCCGACCGAGCCACCTGCAAATGCAGCATGGGACATGGTAAACCCGATTGATGAGATGTTCATCTGGGTGATAAGAACACTTAATAATGCGCAGCCAAGGGATGCAAAGAGCATCGCTTCTACGGCATGGCACATGACATTGTTCGGAAAGATAAACTCCAGCATCAGGCTGCCACCGAGGCTGACCGTACAAGCTCTTCTACTTTAGAGGGATGAGACATCTGATTCAGGGTTATCTCACCATGTTGCATGACCACCACCCTGATGTCCCGGTCCGGCAGGGCATCAAACGCATGAGAGACTATGAGGACCGGGATTCCTGCATCGGCAACCTTGCATAAAAGGTTGCAGACCTCCTCCCTGGTTATCATGTCAAGGTTGCTGAATGGTTCATCAAGAAGGAGAATTTCAGGTTCCTTTGCAAGGTTCTGGGCAATGAGGACCTTCTGTTGCTGGCCTCCGGAGAGTTTGCCAATCTGATTCTTCTGCATACTGGTAAGGCCAAGCTGGCTGATGGCTGATGCAACCTTCTCAAGATCCCTGCTGGTATGTCTTTTAAGCCACCCAATCTTGCCAAACCTTCCCATGAGGACGACTTCTTCCACTGTGAAAGGAGTATAGGGGTGAAAATCAAAGTTCTGGATGACGTACCCTATCTTTTTCCTGGCACAACACCCGTCTTTGACCACGTCAAGCCCGCAAACATGGACAGTTCCGTTTACTACAGGCAATAGTCCTGCTATGGTCTCAAGCAGCGTGGTCTTTCCTGCACCATTCGGGCCACCGATCACAACAAACTCGCCTGGTTTTATCTGAAGACTGACATCCCTGATAACCGGGAGATCTGCCCCTTCATACGTGGTCCATACTTCGCTCAGCCTGATAACGTGGTCCTTCCCGTTTGTCATGAAATTGCCTCAGCCAGGAAGAGCTCCTCATCAGGAAGGGTATACAGATGGGCAGCATACTTCTCGATCTCAAGTTCATAATCCGGATTATCCTGGGGAATTTGCTGTAAGGGGAGCGGGGTAAGCCTGATCCTTGTTTCATCAGAAACAAATTCACTAAAAACAGCATCTGATTTCACAATCTCAATATTCCCTTTTCCAAGGGTGCACCCGCTTCCCAGCTGAACTCCATCAGCAAGGCATGACTGTGGAGTGGTGCCAGAACAATAAACGCTGGCTTTTATTGCAAAGGGATTATCCCCAAGTTTTTGTAATGCATATCTTCCCATCCTGTACCCGATGACGATGAACGGCCCAAGATGCCCATGAAATCTGGCAAGTTCGATAACCGGGTATTCGCGGGGGAGTTCCATGTAGTGACAATGCTCATGCCATTTCATAACTATCTATCTTTTTTTGTAACACAAAAAATGAACCATTCGTACTCAATGGGAAGAATGGTAATCCCTTATTATTATATGCTGTAATATCCGTGAAAACGGCATGCAGGTATGGGTGATTTATAATCAGTATAAAAAATTGAAAAGTCCGGAATCAGATGCGTGGTCTGATATCAGGCATCTCGTTTTTGGTAATTTCTTTAATTCTCTTTGGTTTACCTTCCTTATTATAGAGATACACGGTGTAGGTGTCCTTGTTACTTGTCAGGATCACCGGGGTTGAGATTTTGAAAAATTTACCATCCTGAAAGATCCGGTTTCGTTCGTCCCAGTCCACTCCAAGTTCAAAATACACATCAAATCTCCCCTGACCAATACTTTTAATGCTTCCATAATCTTCTGCTGGTATGTAAATTGCATAGAGTTGGTTGGCATTTCCTCCAAGGGTTACAATTGCAACAGCATCCAGATCATTGCCGGTATTATCAAAGTTCAGAACGATGTTGCCTGCACTGGGAGGATGCCCGTATACATATGACGAGTCAATAACTCCTGCGCTCACTCCGGAGATGACAAGCCCGGAGACGAGAAGAAGGAGAATCCTGGTATACCACTGTAATGTTGCCATACATGGAAAAGGAAATCAACACAAATAAAGGTTTCAGTCTGTCAGTCAACATAGGGAAGAAGAATTTTACTCCTCCCGCTTGCTCCTTTCTCTATCGATATCCTGACCGGTATCCTCTCTTTCAGTGCAGATACATGAGAGATGACTCCTATGAGTTTTCCTTCCTGCTCAAGACCTGATAATGTGCAAAGGGCAGTCTCAAGTGCATCATCATCAAGGGTTCCAAATCCCTCGTCAAGGAAGAGTGAATCAACCCTCACATTCTGGCTTGCCATCTGTGAGAGACCAAGTGCGAGTGCAAGACTTACCATGAAGATCTCACCACCGGACAGGTTCTTTACAGACCTTATCACACTGCCCTGCCAGGTATCGATGACCTGCATGTCAAGGGGAAGTTCCTTATCCTGTACAAGAATGTATCGATCGGTCATCCGGTTCAGGTGCTGGTTTGCATGATTTAATAGCAGGCAGAATGTAAGCCCCTGAGCAAAGATCCTGAACTTTTTCCCGTCAGCTGACCCGATGAGTTCATAAAGCCGGCGCCATTTATCCACCTCACGCTGTTGCGCATCCCTAAGGGCAATTTTCTCGCCCTGCTGTATTAGCAATGCTTCGTGCCTGTCAAGTTTCTCCTGGTTCTTTCCGGTCTCTGCAATGAGCCGTGTCCTCTCCTCCTGGAATGATTCAAGTTCCACTTTCAGTTCATGGACAGGCCTTGAGGTGATGTCTTTCTTAATCTCATCATCATACCTGCCCTGTGCAGAATTCTTCCGGTCAAGGATCCTGGTCTCTTCAGTCCTTATGTCTTCCCAATGCTTCTCAAGCGCGGATATCTCCTCCTGCTTCATCAGGGCTGATTTATATATTTCTTCATCTGCAAAACCTGCCAGCTGAATTTGCGCAAGGAATTCCTCAAGGCCTGAATGGAGGCTTTCCTGAGCTTCGGAAATACGTCTCTCAAGGTCAGACCGGCGATTTTCCATTGACCTGATCTGGTTCAGGAGCTCATTTTTCTCTTTCTGCCTGGTATCAACTAACTCTTTTGCATGGGATATGGCTTCTTTCAGGCGTTTTTCTTCTTTATCCGGATCTTTCTCTCCAAACTTTTGTGTCCGCTCATTCTTCAGGGATGAAAGATCTTGTTCCATCTCCTTGATCTCGTCTGTTTTTCTGGATATTTCACCGGCTTTTTCAGAGATCTGGCCCAAAAGAACACTTATCTGGTTATCTGCCCTCTGAAGCTGCTCTTCACATCTCTTAATCTGGTTTTCCTGCTCCTGGTATCTTTCCTTGCGGTTTTTAAGGTTAAGAAGCAATGCGTTAAGGTTGGTTTCATTGTTGATAGAATATCCAAGAACAGTCAGATCCAGTTTTAATTCATCTAACCAGGCCTTAATTTTCTTTTCGCCCGAACTGATCCTTTCCTGTTGCTGTTCAATCCTGTTTTTTCCTGATTCTATCTGAAACTCTTTCTCTCTGCATTCTTTATCAAGGAGAGTAAGTCTGTCCCTGTCTGAATTGATAAGTGGAGCCTTTTTATCTATCTCCTCATCCCATTGCTCAGCATCCCTAAGTGTTCTTTCAAAAACACCCAGTTCTGACATGGCAGTCTCAAGATATGAAGAAAGGGCTGAATGATCGGTTTCAGTGTTTATACAAAGGAATTTTGTCCCTTCTTCCCATATCTTATCCAGCCCTTTAAGTTTTGTGGCATAATCTGCGATATCCTTAATACACCGGTCAAGTTCTACTTTTTTTCCTGCGATCGCTGTAGCAAGTGTTGAATGTTTTCCGGTAAGTTCCCTGAGTGTTTTCTCAGTTTCATCAAATTCGCTAATGACCTCGTCGGGTTTTATCTCAAGTCCGGCTGCGAATGGATGATGAAGGGAGCCACAAAGCGGGCATGGCTTGCCATCTGTCAGCTGGCTTCGCTCTTCGGTAAAGTCTCTGACTTTTGCAGCAAGAAATGCAGCCTTCTGTCTGGTTTCGAGGAGTTCTTCATGATGCCTCAGTTCAGTCCCGATGTGATCAAGCTCGTACCCGGATATCTGCAGGTAATGAGTGAGATCATCCCGCGTCTGCTCAAGGTTTTTCAGCTTACCTGATGTCTCAGTCCTCTCGGCCAGTACATCATTCAGCCGGCTTAGATGATCAACCCGGAGCTTTGATTTTTCATGTTTCTTTCGCAGGTCTGAAAGGGAGGTCCCGGAGAGCAACTTTTCAAGTTCCTTCTCACGTATTTTTTGCTCATCTTCTTGTTTCTGCAGTGCTTCTTTTAATTCATCCAGTTCCTTTTTAAGCCCTGCCAGTTCATGTTCCTTAATCACAAGCAGTTCTTTCTGCTTTTTACAATCCGTTTTGTCTTTCCGGACTGAATCAAGCTCATTGTGGATCAGGCTTATCTTCTGTTCTGTTCCTGAATAAATATCCCGGATGGCTGCATCCCTTGCGTTTTGATCTATGTACCTGACGGCATCGCCTTTTAAGTTAAGAATTTCCTGCCGACTCTTTTGAGCATGTTCCTGCTTGTTTTTATACCCAGCCAGGACATCATTCAGTTCCTTTAATGCATCTCTCTCTTTACGAACATCTGACTCCTTCTCCCTGATCTGCTTATCAAGGATCCGGATGATCTGAATAAGCGAATTTCCCTCATCCCACTCTATTTCAGCCTTTTCCATGGTGGTTGTCGCAGTTAGAACCAAACTCTCAATGCCGGGAAGCGAAGCAATAAGGGAATTTACCTGTTGGACTGTCTGTTCATGCTCCCTGGTATCTTTAAAAAGCGCTTCCCGTTTCAGCTCAAGTGATGTATAAAGCCCCTGGAATGATGCAGCACTCTTTGCTGCAAGAAGTTTCTGCCTGGAAGGTTCAAATGCTGACTTTTTCTCTGCCAGGTGGTTAGCATCAGTTTCAAGCCCTTCTATCTCATGCCTGAGTTTTTCAACCAACTCCACCCACCTTATGGCTTCTGTGGTCCTGTTTATCTCACCTTCTTTTTCAGCTGCATCTGTCCGCAGTTTTTCAATCTGCTGCTCAATGTTCTCCTTTTCTTCAGTGGATAGAAGTGAAATGGAATCTACTTCCGAACTGAGCTGATCAAGTTTATTCCGCTCAATGGAATACCTCTCATGGGCTTTTATTGACAACCTTGAATAGATGTCTGTACCGGTAATCTGTTCAAGTATTGGTGCACGTTCATCAGCGCCTGCCTGAAGGAATGCGGCAAACCCTCCCTGGGCAAGAAGGATGGACCTGGTGAACTGGTCATAGTCCATGCCGGTTACCTCTTTAACGATATCCTGGACCTGGCCTATCTTTGAACCCAGGATCTCTCTTGTGCCAGCCCGGCTTATCTCATGCTGAGGGGACTGAAGTTCCCCGTCCGGTTTATTTCTTGCCCTCCGCTGGTTCCAGTGACAGACAAATCTCCCTTTTTGCGATTCAAATATTACTTCGGCTGAACATTCGCCGGTATGCCTGGTCATGACATGGTTATTTGTCTTTGTGACTTTTCCAAGCCTTGGAGTTCTGCCATAAAGTGCCAGGGATATGGCATCAAGGATAGTGGTCTTTCCAGAACCAGTAGGCCCGGTGATAAGAAAAATGCCTGAAGAGGTGAATGTCGGGCAGGTAAAATCGATCTCCCATGTCCCGGCAAGGGAGTTCAGGTTAGAAAATTTCAGTTTCAGGATCTTCATTAATATCACTCCGAATTATTATCTTCTTCCAGCAGCTCTTTGTAAATCTCCAGGAATGATTCAAGATATTCCCTGCGATCATTGCCCTCGATCTCTGCAGCATCAAGCCTCCTGTTAAACACCTCTTCAGGAGAGAGCCCTGCAAGTGACTCTTCATTGCTGGCTGGTTGCATCGCCTGTGCAGATAATTGCCTGGATTTTACCTTCAGGACCTCAACCGGAGATCCCTGTATTATTGCCCTGATCTTTTCAGCTGCATCGGGAATTATCCGGGAGTCTTCAAGAACAACTTCAACAAGAACCGGGGTGTACTCCATCTTCATCCTTGCCAGTTCCTGGATTATCTCTTCAAAAGTTCCTGACAATCTGGTTATATTTTGAAATATTGGAACTGGTATCTCTTTCACCGAGATGTTGCGGTAATCATGAACATCGATCATCAGGACCGATTTCGTCTGCCCTGCTTCTCCAAATCCCATAGGCAGGGGTGCACCACTGTATCTCATCCGGTCATTTCCGCAGACTCTCTGTGGAAGGTGGAGATGTCCAAGTGCCAGGTAATCGATGCAGGAGGGAAAGGCATCAGCCCCGACACAGGCAAGAGTTCCAAGGTACAGGTCACGGCTCCCGTCATCTTCCCTGGTAATTCCTCCGGCAGCAAATAGATGACCTGTTGCGATTATCGGTATCAGTTCTTCGATCTCTTCCCGGATCCTTTCCGCATATGAACCGATCGCATGGTACCGTGCCTTTATCCCGGCAACCAGGTTTGCTGTCTTCTCCGCGGCACTCTCTCCTGCCTGCATGGTACGCACATCCCAGTCACGAAGGTACGGAACCGGACAGATGATAAGCCCGGGTTTTCCATCCCTGTCTTTAACAACCATTACAAGTTCACCGGGTTCTTCCGGCGCATGGCCGACTACGGTTATATTCAGGTATTTACAAAGCTCCCTTGGTGCTGCTATAAGAGAAGGTGAGTCATGGTTTCCGGCGGTGATGACTATATGCCTGCATGATGAACCGGCAGCCCTGGCAAGAAACTGGTAATACTGCTCCAGTGAACGGTTCGGAGGAGTGGTTGTGTCAAATATATCCCCTGCCACGATAAGAACATCAACCCCTTCCCGGTTGATGAGCGAAAAAAGCCATGAAAGAAATTGTTCATGCTCTTCGTACCGTTTATGTCCGCAGATCTGGTTTCCAAGGTGCCAGTCCGAAGTATGCAGGATCTTCATTCAGTTCACTCCATGCTGCCTGATAAAGAACTTTACTCGAAAAACCATTGAGAAAAGGTTTGGATGGAAAAAGATTATACTTTATTGGATAATTATTTCAATATGGAATCGATAATTTTGATAAGCATCCCCGAAACTATTGATACGCTAAACAGATCGCTGGTTTTTTTATTTTCAAAAAGTTATCTGTACTGAAATTTCCCGATCGCTCGTGAAACTTCAGTTATTATCATATTCAGATCCTCTATCACCGTTACGATCTGACCGGTTCCGGCTGAGCTCTGTTCAGCGGCTGATGCAGCAGACAGGGCCTCGGTTGCAATCTCACCGACAAGGCCGTTCACCTCGTGGGCACTTGCTGTAATCTCTTCAACAGACGCTGCCTGTTGTTCGGTGGTTTTTGACACATCGTCCATGTTTCTTGCTATATGTCCGACAGACTCAACAATCTGGTTGAAAATATTAAGGGTTTCAAGAACTGCTCCATTTCCTTGTGATACGGCATTTTCTGCCTGATCCATCGCTGTTGCTGCTTCATCTGACTTCTTCTGCAGGCTTGTTATCACCTCGATAAAGTGACCGATCTCATCTGTGACTCTTACAAGATTTTCCCCGGCGTCTTTAAGATTCTCCTGGATAATTGTAAACTGCTCACAGGCATTTTGTGTGTACTCATCAGCCTCGCCGGTGGTAAGGTCAAAATGCAGATTCCCATTTGAAAGATTCTGTAAATTTTTTTCCAGCCGCCTCACTTCTTCCTGCTGGTATTCGGCAAGACGTGTTTGTGGAGTGAGATCAACGCAGGTGATAAGAACGGAGTTTACCTCGTTTTTCTCATCTAACAGTGGAATAGAGTAGATCCTTATATGCTTCTTTCCAGACGGAAAATCAACAAGAGATTCACTTATCGCTTCTCTTTTTGTCTTTACACATTCTCTTGATGATTATCCATCCATTTTAAGGATTTTAATATCATATACCTCCAGTTTAAGGATCTTCAGATCGGCGATTTTGGTTCCG
>JAAYPD010000409.1 GCA_012520015.1 Methanomicrobiales archaeon | reverse complement strand
CGGTTGAGCAGTCCGGTATGGCGAAAGCGATGATGGTCGGGTCTGTTGCCCGCGACACATTCGTCCAGGGCGACCGGGATCTCGATATCTTCATGCTTTTTGACCCGGACCTGCCACGCGAGGATCTTGAACGGGAAGGTCTTGCCCTTGCATGGAAGATTGCAAAAAAATACACGGAAGATATCAGGGAGAAGTACGCAGAGCACCCTTACCTGAATGCCAGGATTGAAGATCTCGATATTGACCTTGTTCCATGCTACAAGGTGAAGGAGGCCAGAGGGATACAGAGTGCGGTTGACCGTACGCCTTTTCATAACCGGTACATATCAGCCTGTATCAGGGAATATACCGACGATGTTCTTCTTCTGAAACAGTTTGTTAAGGCCGGTGGAATATATGGTTCTGACCAGATGACCGAAGGTTTTGCCGGATACCTTTGTGAACTCCTGATACTTCATTACGGCGGTTTTCGTCCCCTGCTTGAGGCTGCTGCCAGGTGGAAACCAGGCATGTTCATTGATATAGGGCAGCATGCCGCAAAATGGTTTGATGAACCACTGGTGGTCATTGATCCGGTTGACCCATACCGCAATGTATCTGCATCGGTCTCTGAAACAAAGCTCCTTGAATTCATCGAGCTCAGCCTTGGTTACCTGAAATCGCCATCCAGGTGGTTTTTTTACCGGCCACCGATATGCATCCTGACAAAGGAGCAGGTAAGTGACCTTCTTAAAGGCAGGGAATCGGCATTTCTGGCGATAACTTTAAAAACTCCTCCCTATATCGAGGATATTGTTGTTCCACAGCTTAGAAAAAGCCTGAATACATTGGTAGATCTCCTGAAAAGACATGAGTTCGTGGTCTCGCGGGCAGATACCTGGATGCTTGAGGATAAAAGTATGATGCTTTTTGAGCTGCTGGTAAATACGCTCCCGGTGATCAGGTTCCATGCCGGTCCGCCGGTAACAGCCCATGTTAATGCAACAAAGTTCATAGAGAAGTATATCGGTTCTGATGCCATTTTCGCCGGCCCTTATATCCGCGACGGCAGGTACGGGGTTGAGCTCAGAAGAAAGTACAGGCATGCCCTGGATCTGCTCTCCTCACAGGAGATCTTTGCAACCGCCCTTGGCAAACATGTAAAACATTCCATGAAAGAGGAGTTTATCGTTCATTCCGGACCTGAATGCTGGCAGGAAGGATTTGAACCATTTATAAGTGAGTTCCTGCAGAAAAGCAGCCCCCTTGTCAGGATAAGAAGGGCAGAAGCAAGAGCCTTACAAGATCCTGCACGAAAACAATTAGAAACAACAGGAGAGATCTCTCACACATGATCATTTCACGTCAGGCGATGGTCTTTATTCTGACAGGGCTGCTTGTCATAGCTCCTGCACTGGCCGGCCAGTCAGATGACCTGATATCAGACGGAAATGTTTATTACGGGCAGGGAATGTTCAGGGAAGCTATCGAGTCTTTTGAACGGGCGATAGAGCTTGATCCATATAATGCAGCGGCATGGTATAATAAAGGAGTTTCACTCTTCAAGGTTGGCCAGGTGGATGAAGCCATCGCATCATATGAAGTGGCCATCGGTCTTGATCCCAGGAACTCTGACTACTGGTACAATAAAGGAAATGCCCTTTACAGCAAGAACCTGCTTAATGAAGCATATGCTGCATATGACGTGGCAATCCAGCTTGACCCTTATGATGTCCTGGCCTGGATGGCAAAAGGGAATGTCCTGTCTGATCAGCAGCATTATGATGACGCCATCAGGGCATATGATGCAGCCATCCAGATAGATCCTGACAATGAAGAGACCTGGTTTGCAAAGGGAAATGCACATTATAACCAGGAAAATTACCGGGAAGCAGTATCAGCTTATGAAATTGCCCTGCAAAAAGACAGCAAGGACAGTAAGGCATGGTACAACAAGGGAAATGCCCAGTATAATCTTGGGGACCTGACAGGTGCACTGAAAAGCTATGAGATGGCTCTTGCATACAATCCGAAGGATGCTATTGCATATACAAACAAGGGAATGGCTCTTGCTGACCTGGAGCGGTACGATGATGCAATTGATGCATATAAAGCTGCGCTAAACCTTGATCCAACTGATCTCAAGGCACTGACTTCGCTTGGCCAGGTATACACCAAGTTAAAACAGTACGACAATGCAGTCCGTGCCTTTCAGATGGCACTTAGGCTGAACAAGACCGATTCATCGCTTTGGAAGAGTATTGGAGATGTTCTCATGCTGGAGAAACGGTATGACGAGGCTCTTGCTGCATATGAGCAGGCTATAGCGTTAAACCGTATGAGTTCAGGAGCATGGATTGGAAAAGGAACTGCTCTTAATAACCTTGCAAGGTACAGGGAGGCACTTGGTGTCTTCGAGATTGCCTGCTCTATGAGCCCGCTTTATGCAACAGCATGGGTTGGAAAAGGATACAGCCTTGCAGGTCTTGGCCAGGTCTCCGAGGCTGACAGTGCATATGAGGCGGCCCTTCAGCTGGATCCAAGAAACAGTATGGCACTGGCCGGGAAAAGTAAAAACCTCATTATAACCGGAGAAACAGAGACTGCCCTTAAGTCACTTGAACTTGCCATAGCCGCAGATCCAACAAACCTGGCCCTTTTAACCCGTAAAGCTGAGATATACGAGACTCTTGGGCGGTACCAGGAGGCTCTCGAAGTATGGGATTCGGAAGCAATAAATGAGTCTGATCCTGACCTTGCAAGGAGAGGCAAAGCGATCACCCTGGTTCGTGCAGGGAAAAAAGATGAAGCATTTGCATTGTTCCACAAGGCCCTGGCCTCTAATCCAGGATCAGGGATCCTTTATGAACAATATGGAGACATACTGGCCCTGTCTGGAGATGCAGCGGGTGCAGAGAATTCCTATCGGAAAGCAATGATGATTCAGCCCAATCTCACCGGAATCGTACTGAAGATAAAAGCACTTGAGTCTGTCCAAAAGGAGACTCCTCTTGGAATCTTCCCTGTCTTTTCAGGTTTTTTCATCGGATACGTACTTTTATTCAGAAGAAGGAGTTAAGTTCCCGCTCTCCTGGCAACACTAAAATACTTACAGGTCATGTATTCATTCATACAGAAGATAAGTTGGTGAAGTCCATGATTAAACCCGTCTTGCATGCCATTTTATTCATATTCATTACCGTGTCCCTTGTTTCTGTCGTCGCAGCCGGGGATGAAGACCAGATGGACTGGTTTGAATATTATTTTGATCACTACCAGGGGTACGGTACAACGTGGTATTATACCGGATTACATGCCCCAGTACTTGACATTACAGGTTCTTTGAAAGCACCCACACTTTTCGGAGACCAGAACCTGTTAAAAACGCCCCGGATTGATCCTGCTATGACGCCGAACAACCAGAACACCGGCTTTTTAATCAAAAGTGATCCCATCGGTGCAGATATCTACGTGAATGGTGAATACATGGGAAAAACCCGGACATTAAACTCGCTAAAAGTATTCGGGCTTGAATCCGGTAGCAATGAGGTGGTCCTGTCCTATCCCGGGTACCACGATTATAAACAGAATTTCTCCCTGTTTCATAACGAGGTTCTGTACATAAATGCAATACTGAAGCCTCTTTAGACCACGACAGGATAAAAAGCTCCGGATATCGCTCTCCAGATAGTGCCTGCCAAAAATTGGAAAAAATTATTTTTTGAATTGCGACTCCACTTTTTCCTCGTACTGGTAGGCGAGTTCATTCCTGAAGAGCTCAACCTTTTCTGAAACATGTTTTTTCATCATTGCATCCAGAAAAGCCGGATCCTTGGCCATTTCAACATATTCGGCATAAAGCTTTGGAAATATGATAGAAAGTTCCTTTTTTTCCACCCCGTCAAGAATGGCTTTTACCGCATCTTCGACCGATATCGAGTCAGGAGGAATATTTCCCTTAAAGATAGGGGTTGCCACGTTGCCAGGATAGACGACAGTAAAGAAAATATTTCGTGGTTCATACTCATACCGGAGAGAGTTTGAAAGCCCTGCTACTGCACACTTGGTAGCAACATATACCGGTTGAAATGGTGAAAATAGCAGTGCTGCAACCGATGAAGTGTTGATGATATGGCCGCTTCCCTGTCTTCTCATGACATTAAGAGCCGCATTAATTCCAAATACCACGCCCCAGAGATTGATGTCCACCATATCCTTCCATAACTCCGGGGTTACAAGTTCATACGGATAATTCTGACTGATTCCTGCATTGTTGAAGAGATAATCAAGACGACCGTCTCTGGCAACACAGTCACTGACCATCTTTTCAACCGCAGCATTATCCCTGACATCAACTGCTGCAAATCTTACCTTTGGATATTTTCCAAGAGTCTCCTGTGCTTTTTCAACACTGGACTGCCTGCTGCCGATGACATGCACAACAGAGCCCCTTTTAAGCAGTTCTTCACAAAGTCCAAATCCGATCCCGGAGGTCCCTCCGGTTACAATAACAACCTTATCTTCAAATGTGTTTGTCATAGATACATCACCTAAGGAAGTGAACGTGCAAGGTCCATACGCATCCAGGATCTCCCTTTCTTAAAAGACCCTTCAAGGTAGCGGCTTACAGGAAGAGCTGCAAGAACAGAGATGATACTGCACTGCATCGGATGCTGCATCTGTGTAAGTTCTGTCCATTTTATCGTTCCCTGGCAGACCGAACCAGAGAAGTATTCATTGTCTACCGGGTAGTAAGTGGCCTCTGATAAGGCAGCACCAGGGTACGGCCCGACTTTTGGTAAGTACCTCCAGCCAAGCTGAATGAGCCTTCCGTGATTCTCGTTCATCCCGGCTATCTCTTCTGCAGTATATGGTCTCTCCATGGTAAGCTCCATCTCCAGGAATGTCCGTCCTTCATGACTGACATTGACCGACAGGGACTTATCCATCCTCCGGTAATCGGGAATATCAGCAAAGACCTTGGGCATCCCTGCCTCTTCCCTTCCACCAAGAATTGGAGCGGTCTTGTTTTCCCATAGCACATGATGAAATGCCCCGTCTATCGGTTCTTTAGTCTCCATGTACCTGACCAGGGTTGAGACCACCACCAGGGAATACTCTGAACCCCCCATCCATTGAACTGCATTGCATTTCTGATAATTTACCACCATGAGAGGTTCAATAATATCGAACTCCTCAGGGATAAGTTCACGAAGCGGGGCCATTTCGGTCATATACGATATCGTGATAGATGTCACATCATCATAAGCCCATTTTCCTCCCTGTGGTGCATACCCTATGATATGGGCAGGCATCCGGTGAGTGAGACCATCCTCCTTATCCTTAATTCTCATTCGTCTCCTCCTTCTTTAAACTGGAAAAATAGTATATAGCAAAACTATCTGCAATGATTCAGGTAGTGTACTAATAACTATGAAGTGCAATTAGTCTGCACGGCTTGGAATACCCATCTCTTCTCTTGCTATTCCAGGTCGAAAAACAACACACTTTAAAAAAGAGATCATTAAACATGTTACTTATAAGTAATCCCATACGCAGCCTGTCTGCAATAATGATTAAAGAGTGACATCTCTCCCATCTTTGGGAAGGGTAGCTTCAAATTGGCAACCATGCAGCTTTGTGCATGCAGGCCATCTTGTCTCACTGTCTACCTGTGTTGCCCGGCAGGAGAACATATGCCTGCAATTCTCGCGCTCATATGACCTGAATTCAATATCCCGGTGATATATCAAGCAATTGTGAAAAAGGCATCAAAATGACTGGTAGAGTACATTTCCCATGAAAATCGCATCTGATCAATAAATTTCATCGTTTGTAACTGTTGCAATTTTCATAATTTCGGGTGTGAACCGAGAAGCGGTTCATGTGGGTTTCTTAATAATAAATGCGAGGGAAGCGATTTGAACGCTCGAACGCCTTCGCGACAAGGCCCTCAACCTTGCTCCTTTGACCTGGCTCGGATACCCTCGCTCATTTAAGCAATAATTACACAATGAAACCAGATATTCTGTTCATGTATTTACATCTGATCTCTGTGCCTGAATAAAGTCGATGTCTAACATAAAGAACTTATCTGTTCATCATCAGTGGCAGACATACTGCCTAAATACAGATGAACAACAGAAGATGATCTATGTGGTCTGCAATTCTTGACTGGTTTGCTGATTCGCCTTCACAAACCAGGGTCGTCAGGTTTCTTCTTGAAAACGGATTCGGAGTGAATAAGGACGGGAGGATCGCCTGCAATACCATCGCGGTGGCAGCAACACAAGTGGCCGCAAGACTTAGTGTTGACCGGAGAGTTGTCGAAGCCACCGCAAGGCGCATCCTTGAATCACCATTCAGCGAGATCTTTATCAACATGCGTGCCACCCCGGATCTCTCCGTAATTGCAGAAAGCCTCTCACTCACGGTCATCACCGTAATCCCGCAGGATGCAAGTAAACCAGGGGTTGTAAATGCCTGCATCCAGGTACTTTCATCACATAATATCGGTCTTCGCCAGGTCTTCGTCACTGATCCACACCTGTCAGAAGAACCGCGTCTTGTGATAATTGCAGAAGGAAAAATGCCACCCGGAGTCATCGACGAATTAAGAGAACTGCCGGTTGTAAAAAGACTGATCTTCTGATTCAGCAGTTCGCAGGCTGCGTCAGCCTTTCAAGTTCACCGGCCAGCATAAGAAACCTGGACCTGACCAGCTCATCAAACTTTTCAAGGGATGTAGCAAACTCTTCTTTGCTAAGAATACGTGATCCCCTGACCATGTTATCAGCATGAGCGACTATCTTCTCTTCAAGTGTCTCCGGAACCCTGTCAACCGGGTGAAGGCCAAACTTTGCCCGCTCATCAGCCTTAAGGCCGGCACCAATATGTCGTTGAACAATAAGGCAGACACGTTCATCAATTCCAAGGCTGCGGCATATAACCCCTCCCTCATCAGCATGTGCCATACCGTGGCTTTTGGACCGGCCGATATCATGAAGGATTGCACCTGCGGCAACAAGCCTGATATCAACATCGGTCCCGGCATTTACAATATCCGATGCAATCCTTACTGCAACATCCCTTACAACCAGACAATGCTCGATGACGCCTGGGTCACAACCGGCCTCTGTAAGAAATGGGAGGTATTCATCCCCCGGGCTATTCATGACCCAGGTTCTCTTCTATCCTTGCAACACGTCTTTGCAGCGCATTCACCAGCAGCACATTATCAAAGTGAACCAGCTTGCTGTCGCAATTCTGACAGACAAACTCAGAATCCATCGCCTCGGAGAAAGTTACAGTATTCCCGCAATTTTCGCAGTTATAAAAAGCGTTTTCGCTCTCGTACTTGTGCCGTCTTCGAATCTTTTCAAGGACAAGCTCAAGGTCTTTAGATACTGAATCATGAATATTATTCAGTTCCAGCAACCAGAGATAGGTCAGCCAGCCAGTCTCGGTAT
>JAAYPD010000408.1 GCA_012520015.1 Methanomicrobiales archaeon | reverse complement strand
CTCACCATCACGCGAGATCTTGACCTCGTATGCTTCTCCATCACGTTTCAGGTTGAGTTCTTTGTAGGCAAGTGTTGTCGGATGATACCCGCCTTTTGGTCCGGGAATACCATCAACAAGACCTATGGCTTTTAATGCCTGCATCTGGTTTCTTACGGTTCCCGGATTTCGTAAGATGATGTCGGCGATCTCTTCCCCCTTGATTGGGAGGGATTTTTTTTCATAAAGGCTGATAAGTGTAATCAGGATATCGTTTTGAATCGGAGATAAATCCATGGTTATTTACTCACGAATGATTTCATCGGTTGAAATTCCCTGAGGGCGGTGCAGATCCTGCTGCTATGCATATGTCCAGGACGGGAGGGTTTTGATCTGTCAGCTTTTATTGAGTTTATCTACATGATAAATCATGATGGTTGCTGGCGGCTGGCGACTGCTGATACCTGGATTTCAAGGCAGCCTCTCTCTTTTTTGGTGTGTACTTGAAAGGCTGTAATGGCAATGTGTAATGTCTATTTCGCTTCTTCAAACCCTGATTCTATCTCGATTGCCATGTCAAAGGCTTTTATTGCTTCATCATGCCTTCCAAGAAAGTTTAGTGCAAAACCCTTGTTGTTCCACGCATCAGCGTACTGCGGGTCTATCTCCAATGCCTTGTTAAATGCTGCAAGAGCTTCGTCATACTTTTCAAGGTGCATGAGTGCATTTCCCTTATTATTCCAGGGATCAGCATAACCAGGTGCCAGGTTTATTGCCCTGTCGCAGGCCTCTGATGCCTCGTCATATCTTCCAAGCACATTGAGTACGGTTCCCTTATTGTTCCAGGCCATCGCATCTTCAGGGTTGATCTCAATGGCCTTGTTAGATGCCTCAAGTGACTTGTCGTACTCCTCCAGGAGAAAGAGGATGGTTCCTTTATTTACCCATGCATCGATATCATCCGGATTTTTCTCAATCTTCTCATCACAGTCTTTGAGGGCCTCCCTGTACTCCCCGATGCTTTGAAGAATTACCTCTTTATTCTGTTCAATGTCCGGACCATCTCCGGAAAATGATAAATTTTGCATGCTTATCATTTGGGTTTTAAACTGGTTAATAATTCTTTTCATACCAGTTTAGTGATGGCGACTTAATGATTGTAACACGAATATAAGAATTGATCTTTTTAAAAAAGGTTCACCCCCTGAAAAGGTACTCCCGGACTCTAAAACCTGCTGCGGATTTCACGAAGGTTTTCCAGCTGGCCTGCGAGCCAGGGAGACCGTCTCAGTTGATACCAGAACCTGGCAGCAGGATGACTTTGAACTTGTCACTGCTCCGGGAGCCATTCTCTTCGAGGAGTACTGAACCGGTGAATTTAGAAGAGATGGAGGATAGAAATTATGACTGGTGTGACACATGTTTTGTAACCCTGTAGCCTTGGGTTCATTTGTGAACATTTTTCGATGAGTACATCTTAACAGAATTACTAAGTATAACTAAGTATAGTATCGTGAGATCATGCCGGTTAAAAAATCAGAAATATACAGTTCACTCTGGAAGAGCTGCGATGAGCTCCGTGGAGGTATGGATGCGTCCCAGTATAAAGATTATGTGCTTGTCCTCCTGTTCGTTAAATATGTATCAGATAAATATGCCGGGGATAAGAAAGCACTGATCGAGGTTCCCTCCGGTGGGAGCTTTGCTGACATGGTGGCTCTTAAAGGAAATCCGGAGATTGGGGATAAGATAAATCAGATCATCGGAAGACTGGCAGAGGCGAATGGTCTTAAAGGTGTTATTGACCAGGCTGATTTTAACTCTGATGAGAAACTGGGGAGAGGGAAGGAGAAGGTAGACCGGCTCACGAAACTTATCGCAATTTACGAGAATCCCGCTCTTGATTTCAGTTCCAACCGGGCGGAGGGCGACGACCTCCTTGGTGATGCTTATGAATACCTTATAGGCAACTTTGCCAAAGATTCTGGGAAGAGTAAGGGGAACTTCTTCACTCCCTCAGAGGTCTCCAGGATAATGGCCAAGGTAATCGGAATTTCCGCGGAGACGAAACGAAGTCAGACCATCTATGATCCTACCGGGGGTTCAGGTTCGCTTATTCTGAAAGGGGCGGATGAGGCTCCGAATGGTCTGACTATCTACATGCAGGAGAAGGATAATACTACTGCCGGTCTTGCAAGGATGAATATGATCCTGCATAATCAGCCGACTGCTGAGATCTGGAATGATAATACTCTTACGAATCCTTATTTTAAGGAGAAGGACGGGAGTCTGAAGACTTTCGACTTTGGGGTCTCTAATCCTCCTTTCTCTGATAAGGCATGGAGGAACGGGATGCACCCTGAACAGGATCCCTATAACCGGTTTGAGGATGGGATTCCTCCGAATAAGAACGGGGATTATGCTTTTCTTCTTCATCTTCTCCGGTCACTGAAGAGTACCGGGAAAGGGGCCATTATTCTTCCGCATGGTGTTCTCTTCCGTGGCGGAAGTGAGGGGGAGATCAGGCGGAATCTTGTTTTGAAAGGGGTTATCAAGGGGATTATCGGCCTGCCCCCGAAT
>JAAYPD010000407.1 GCA_012520015.1 Methanomicrobiales archaeon | reverse complement strand
GTATACTCCCCGGTGACCATGGAATACAGGTACATCTTAACCGTCCCTTTGGTAAGGGATTCAGCAGCCATCCGGTAAATATTCATCTGCAGGTCTGATCCCCTCAATTTACCTGATTTATAATCTATCACTGCCCATTCATTCTCATTTAGCTGGACCAGCCTGTCTATCCTGCCGGAAAGTGGATAAGTTCCTGAATAACTTATGAAAGACAACTCCTGGAAAGACCGGATGGAATTTCTAATTATCGGGGTATTTAGAAACTGCTGGTATAAAGATGTACAGAAGGTCTCGGCCTTCGGACTTTTGATGTCATAAGATGCCAAAACAGATCTCAGATCCTTTCCGGAGAAGACCTGGTGAAGAAGGGTTCCTGTCTCGTCCGGGCCAAGGTGGGGTGAATCGGGGATGAAGAGCTGCTGTATATCCTCCTTTCCAGGGCGAAAATCTCTTATTCCCGCCTGTAAATCTGTAACAGAAACTGGTCTTATTGCCTTTGTCTCTTTATCCAGGATCTTTTCACTACTTCGCACTCTGCCCCCGCACATCTCTTCGAAATTCTCAGGGATTACAAGGTTGGGTGGCATTTCATGTGCCCATATCCTGGTCAACTGTTCAGGACTTGTAAGGACAGTGACATTAATCCTCTTCCCGCCATCTCCGGGATTAAAAGATATTGTTCCGCCCTGCTCTGCAATATCCCTGGTGATCCCAAATAGCGTGCAGACCCAGTCTATCCTGTTACTGCTTTTATTCACAGAATCAAAGAATTTATCCGGCTGCTTTCCGCAGAAGACAAGATGATCCCTGGCCCTTGTTGAACCTACATAAAACAGCCGTTTCCTCTCCGCAGCCTCCTTTTCTTTCTGGATAAGGGACAATGCGGTGTATACCGGCGTTTCACGCATGTCATAATCTGCATCAGGGTCTGGAATTTTTACGCCAATGATGTGTGGATTGTCACCCGAAAGTATGGGGTCCTGCCTTCCTTCCCTCGATGAACCCATGTCCGGGAGAATTACAACCGGGAACTCAAGCCCCTTTGATGCATGCACGGTCATGATATTTACAGAAGTTTGGGACAATGTATCAAGGGCAGCTTCACCTTCACGTTCTTCGTCGGAGATGGAGATTGTCATGTCATTTACCAGGTCAAACAGGCTGTAGTACCCGCTCTCTGTCTTGTTCCTGATTATTCCGATCAATTTTGTAAGGTTTGCTGCCTGCTGCTCTCCCTGCTCCATCGCCCCATAAACCGTCAGGATACCAGAGTCACGAATAATCTTTATTACCAGGGAGATTACCGGAATCCTGCCGGCAAGTTTACTCCATTCACCAAGAAGCCCTGATGCACGGACGATTCTCTCCTGGTCAGATAATGAAAACGACGGGACATCTTCATCAGAATCTATCTCTGAATCTTCTTCTGAATCTTCATGAGATCTGTTAATTCTTTCAGCACAGGCCTTTAATCTTTCATAAAGACTCCATCCCCGTTTAGCCCCTTTAACATGATGCAGATGGTACAAAACCGGATCAGAAAAGCCAAACCAGGGAGAGCGAAGAACGCCAAACAGGGCGGCAGAATCATATGGTCTTAGCAGAAACGAGAGGACAGAGTAAAGATCATAGATCTCCTGTCTTGAATAAAATCCTATCCCTCCATGGACATAAAAAGGCGTCTCCTTCCTGGACAAGGCATTTGTATACCTTGAAAGATGAGTCCTTCGTTCAATTAAAATTGCAATATCCCCGTACCCTGCAGGCTTTGTGACACCTTCCCTGTCGGTAATCAGCATAGACCTGGACGAGACAATATTCTGGACAAGGTCTGCCACCATCCCTGCCTCAATCTCTTTTGTCTCAAACCGTTCGCTCCCTTTTGGTGCTTTTCCAGGAAGCATTACGGTGATGGAACCAGGTGATGCTTTTTTCTCATCACATACCATAATCGGCTCATATCCAAACTCCCAGGGTTTTTCATCCGAAGCAAGGATGGATGAGAAGAGATGGTTTACGCACCCGATGACTTCCCGGCAGCTTCGAAAACTTGTATCAAGGTTAATCAGTTTTCCCCTGCAATCGTTGAGAATCCTGCTTTGGGCCTCTTTGAACCTTGTTACATCAGCATTCCTGAAAAGGTAAATTGACTGTTTTGGGTCGCCAACAATGAACAGGCTACGGTTATCGGGGTTTAAAACACCAGTAATTGCAGTGATTATATCAAACTGTGCAGGATCTGTATCCTGGAATTCATCGACAAGGATGTACTTGTACCTTGGCCTTATGTGCCTTTTTACGGTATCCTGATGGTTATGCAAAAATTCTCTGGTCAACTGGATGAGATCATTAAAATCCACCCCGTTTGCCTGCCGTTTTATGTTTCGTAATAATTCAAGGTAGTACTCTGTAACAATGCCGATATCCTGAAGGAATGAGAGGGTTGACCTGGTAAAGACTGAGTCTCTCTCTAAATAGAGCGAAAAGTATGGGACGGCCTCTTCAAAAGCCGCTAACAGGCAGGCCTTTGCTTCACGAAACCTGACCAGATCATCATTGTCCCATATCTTTTTTGAACCGATATTTCCTCGTGGACGAATTTTTAAAAACTCTTCTGCAGTTTTATGCAATATCTCCGGCGGCAGGTCAGGGCTCAACTCCTGCAGAACTGGACATACCATGCCCAGGTAACGGACTGCACTGTCTTCCTGGCCCCTGTAGATATCAAAAAACCTGCAAAAATCCGATATCGCATCACAAATATCTGGATCAGAAAAAAACCGGTTAATTACTGGAACTCTTATATCTTCCAGGAACTTCTCCCATGAATTGAGAATTTTGCCAGGATCATCGAACAGGTCGGCTTTAAACCGCTCTAATGTCTCAGGGTCCTTTGAGAGAGAATTAAGGATAAGGTTGAGCTGATACTTCTCAACCTGTGCAAGCAGCCTGATAAGTGGTTCATTTATCTCAACAGGTGGCCTTCTGATAAGAGTTTCAAAAGCTTCTCTTCCGACGGCAAGTGACTGTCCTTCATCAAGTATCAAAAACCCTGGATCAAGACCTGCTTCTATCGCAAATTCCCTTAGTATCTGGGCACAGAAGGAATGAAATGTCATCACCGGGGCGATTACCATCTCCTCGTGTGCATCCTTCCATACCTGGTTGTCAGGGTCCTCTTTTAACCGGTCTGCGATGGTTTTTCTTACACGCTCTTTCATCTCGGCAGCGGCCTTATCGGTGAATGTCAGGGCAAGAACATCACGTATACGATAGCCCTGGTCCTGGATCAGATTCAGGTATTTTTCTACGAGAACAAAGGTTTTGCCTGTTCCTGCTCCTGCGGTTACCACCATGCTGACATCATGGCATGATATCGCCAAAAGCTGCCTCTTTGTTGCTGCCATTATTCATCACCAGCCTTTAAACAGTCACCTGTCTCTGAAGGATAAAGGTACCATTCGCCAAGTTGTGATCCCCGGTCAGGCTGGAACCTGCAAATGGTCCTATATGGACAGTACCAGTCAGGATTGCATGCAGAAGTTGCCTGGATCGGAAAAATACCTTCCTTAATATCATGCACATGAGATATGGAACGTTCCAGTGAGTTTTCAAGTATATCATGCCATCCAGGTTCTGACCTTGGTAACTTCCCATTTGGAAGGGTCTGCTTTAAAACCGGGTTATAAATGGGAATACTATGCATTATTTTGCGCAAAAGCTGTATGTAAGATCCAAAAGCCGGCTTATTTCCTGAAATATGCTGAAAGGCCAGTATATAAAGCGGGAGCTGAAGGGCGGTCATCTTTGTAAGGTCTGTTGAGCCGGGGATTTTTTTCCCGGTCTTATAATCGATGATTCCAAAATGACCGTCCGAAGTCAGGTCAATCCTGTCAATCTTCCCAACAAACAAAACCGGCTCAGCGTCATCGCCCTGACCTGTCAGGATATCTTTTAGAGCTTTTTCTTTATTCGAATCTTTCAATCCGTTAAATTTTGATAATTCTCTCAATCTCTTCCAATTCTTCCTTATCAAAACCAGGTCGACCGGTTTACCAGGAGAGTCCGGATCATCATCAGGGCCCTTTACCGCACCAAATGAGTACTCAAAGTACCGGGGACTAAACTGGTGAGGAATTCTCCCATCATCATCAGGGCTGAGCCTTCTTATTTCGGCTTTGATAAACCGCTCAAGTATACCTTCACCAATTCCTTCTCCGCCAAGTATCTGTTTTCTCTTTGCATACCACAAAGGCGTTTTATATGGAACCTTCTCACACTCATCAATTGCAATATCCATGATGACTGATAATGCAGATTCATATTCAGACTCTCTTATCGGCAGGGAACCAAGATCGTGCATGCTCCGTTTAAACCTGGTAATTATGGTATGAATGAGATTTCCCTTCGTCTCAGGTGGAATATCACTACCGATTTCAGGAAGAGGCCGGATAGCTAAAACTCGCTCAAGATAAAACCTGAACGGGCATTTAGCATAGGTTTCAAGCATGGATGATGACCAGGGATGCCCTTGTCCGAACTTTAAACCCAGTGCAGATTTTATTAACTGGTCATTCCCGATTAACCCGTCATATTCTGACCTGTTTAACCTGAAACGATAGGATCTTTCGATGATGATCCGTTCCACCAGGGATGGCAATGAGACGGTGGCTGGAATAAGTGAAGCTGACTTCTCCCATTCATTGTTACGAATAAAGGCCCCGGCAGCGAATGATGCTTCCATGTCTCCAGAAAACCAGGACAACTGTATATCTTCGCCAGGACAAGCTTCCCACTCTGGTATTATGGAGGAAGATTTAAGGTAATCAACAAAGACTGAAGGCAGCACGGTCCTCTCGTCCTTATGTTCATACCAGCTCATGTAAACACGGGCTGACCCGGATAGAAGAGCAGCGATAAACTGGTATTTTTCCTGTCTTAAGATGTCAGACAGAGTCCTTGTATCCATCCGACTGTTCTCACTTGAATTTGTAAACGGCAGCCTTGTTGTAAGTCTTGGTATATTGCCCTCGTTAAGAGAGACCAAAAAGACATATGGATAAGTTTGATGAGCTATCTCCCTAATTCCGGTAAGCATCACCCCGGAAAGTCCTGGTTTTACCCTCCCTGACTTTTCCTGCAATAAATGGCGGACGGTGGAGATAAACTCGGTAAATGAGATATTGGTTCCAGGTTCAAGGTGAGATATAACCCCTGTTCCGGAGAGTTCCATAAGTCCTGTCAATAGTTCGTCAAACGAGGTCAGGTCCAGGAACTCTTCGTCAGTAAGCCACGCATTTTCAAAATTTTTATGTCCCAGCCCTGGAACCGGTGAGCCGGTCTCTTTCAGCACCATCTTCAGATGCCGGACATGTTCACGTACCGTTCGTTTATCCTGGAGCTTTTTGAAGATTTCAATCGCCCGGATCAAACCTTCAACGGTCTCTTCAATCTCTCTTCTTCCAAGTGTTCTTCTTGGACTGTATGCCTTTGCCGCCGGTTTTACAGGGACACAGTTACCTTCCTGTTCCCTATTTTTATTACCGCCCTTCCAATCGTTCCCATCTTCTGTTCCATTTCCATCCTCTTCCTCTTCTGCCTGGGCGAAAAGATGAAGAACCTCATGCAGCCTGTTTTTCCAGTCGATATGCCCGCTGTCAAGCCCGTATGTGCGGCAGAGCAGATCAAAACTCCGGTAAGAGAGGTAATGATACCGACCGGTTTCTTCTCTGTTATCCTCTCCGCTTACATTGCGATCTGGCAGATCCTTTTCGTCTGTCGGGTTCTCTTCCCATCTGAACCTGAAGTAAGGACTTTGAATTACCCTGACAAGCTCCTCGTACCTGAAACCTTTCTCGAGCAGATCAAAGACTGACATGAAATATGCAATGAGAGGACAGGTTTGAAGCAGCGGGCCCTGGGAGGGATTTAATGGAATACCTGAATCATCACAGGCAGTGATCGCATACCCAAGGGTTTTCCTGTATTCAGGGGATACAATAGCGATATCTTCAAACCTCACCCCGTTCTCATGCAGATGGGAGATCTCTCTTGCAACCTCTGTCATCTCTGTTGCAGGATCAGAAAATCCCTTCCAGGTAATATGGGGAAATGAGAGATAATTTTGCGCTGATGAAGGTTCATGACAAAAGATGCCTGTCATCTGTTTTATCAGATCATCTGACGGTAACATGATCTCATCGGCAGGCATCAGCCAGTCACCGGTATCTGAAAAGATCTCCTTGTCTATGCCTGCTGGAAGGGTATAATGCAGGGTTTTACTCACCTTTCCAACCGCTTCTATTAGCCGCATTTCAAGCGGAAGAGGCTCAAAAATTCCATAGACATGGATATGGGAGAGGACAGACCTCATCTCCGTGTTTTCAGTATTATTAAGACTCTCAATCACCCAGGAGAGGAGAGTATCCTCGTCCACGAGATCTTTTTCCAGTAGCTTATTCCGGTATGCCGAGATGAGAAAGGATATCTGTTCGCTTTTTTCCGACTGGAGAGGACCAAGACATGCAGGATAATCAATCTCTCTTCTTGTGATGACCTGCATCAGGACCTGCAAATCCTGTACTGCCCTTGGTGACGGGTTTTTCTGGACGAAAAAAAGGGAGAGTTCCTCCTGGTGCTTTTTTAAAAGATCTACAAGTAACAGCCTGGAAGTCTCCGGTTTAATCAGTGTAGTTCTGCCACCATAATGGCTGACAAGGTACGCACACATATCATCCAGAGTAGAGACCTGATCAGGAAGAAAAGATATTTTTGATTTTATAAGCTGGTCACGGACCGTCCTGACAAGCCTTCGTGTCGGAAGGATAAGCCATGTGCCAAAAGGGTCCTCCCTGGTATGGGTTGTAAAATTGTTTACTGCCTCAATAAGGCCAGTCCCAGGGCAGGCGTGAATAAGTGTTCTCTGACAAGGCATCTCATTAATGATTGGTTCCAGGAATATATCTGAATATCCGGATCATGGTAACAGTAAATGAAAACAAAAAAGAACAGAAGACGCCAAAGACCAGGATAGTACTACATGGCAGGAGCTTCAGCCTGCTCCTGCATCAGGTGTTCTGCATTTCTCATGCCATAACCGTCAAGGAGAAGACCCAAACCGATTATCCCGACAATCACCGCCAAGATACCGATGAGGATCTCAAGGAGGAAATCAGGGACAATCACGGCAAGCACACCGAAGATTAACGAGCCGGTTCCAAGCCCAAGTGAAAGCCATAAACCACGTGGTATATCCTTCTTCTCCCTGATTACCCGTTTTAAATTGACATAAGCGCTGCCAAAGGACCATATTGTCAGGATGAATACAATGATGAACAGGTAGAGTTCCCATAATAATGCCATGATTATCCCTCCAGCCATAACTAACACCCCGTTAGCAAGGTCATTTTTTGAGTACTCCTTCCTTTTTCTCATGAAAAATCCACGGGCAAATACCAGGGCTCCGTTTAAAAAGACCACACCCGGAAGCAAAATGGAGAATAGATGCTCATACTGGTTTAGAGCCATCATTAAAAGTATGCCGCTAAAAAATAGAAGAATAACACCCATCATCAGCCGGAATTTCCAGGTTACCTGTTGATCACTGATAAAGTCAGGGGTAGTATTCTTTTTTGCATCCCTGGAGGTCATGTAGATGGTCTGCAATGTCTCCATGATCATAAGAATAAGAGGTGCGTCGTCAATCAGATGTAAAAAGGGGTTTTTTTCCGGGTCGTACCTGTCAAGATGAACCTTATATTCATCTTTTGTCTCATGAAGATGATACTGACCATTCCGGTAACTTGCGATAGTTCCAGGTGACGGGACATTTATCGGTGAGAACTTCCATTCAGGCCCAAGGGGAACTGTCAACAGATCTTTAGGGATAACTACTTCCCAGATGCCCTGATGAAGAGCTGACAAGTAATCGTAAATATCTGGCATATACATCACCAAGTTTAACCGGCTTTTCTATACCAGATATATCAGTGCTCATCAGATGAAAATTCACCGGCTGAGAAAAGCTACCTGGCCTATATGATTAAACCCGTGTATTAAAGAGATGACCTGCAGGAAAACAACATAATTTCATCCATTCATTTCCTGGATATTTTTCATACCAGATTCATTTATCTCTTTTTGCACTGATTATTCTGGGAAGCGGTGATCCAGATAACAGAAGACAAAGCCAGCCATGCTGCATACGGCTCCTTTGACCAGGAACTTTCAAAAGAGATCTCCCGGCTTTCATCTTTGCGTGAAGCAATATCAGATGAAAAGATAAGTGACAGGAAGGTTTGTGTCCTTATTGCTGTCATTCTTGCAAATATCATAATTGTCTGGTATAATATACCCGGATATCCATATCTCTGGGTTGCAGCAAGCCTGTATTTTTACCTGTTTTATCCCATGCTCCCTCTTGCGCTCTTTCCATTAAGAATCCTGCATCAGAAGATAACAGGACAGGTTCCAATCCCTAAGGCTGATAAATCACTTTTAAAATGGGCAAAAGAACTTAAGATATTCTCTAACAAGCGGACCGGTTACCAGCTCTTCATGAGGTTTTTCCTGCTCAGCATAATTCCGATAACCTACGGGGTATTTTTTATTTACGGATTGTCTGTTCTCTTTACCATTATCATTGCATTAACAAGTGATTTTTCGTCCGAAACCTTAGTCCTTCTTCTGGTTCAGTGCCTTGGAATAGTATTCTTCTATGGTGAAGTTTTCATATACCGGGGAAGAATGCTTTATAATACCCAGCTCAGGCTGAAAAAAAGGTTCATCAGCCAGCGGAGAATCATCCTGTATACGATAATTGGGACCGCTCTTTTATGCATATCAACCATCCTTGTCATCCTGATGATTGTTGCAATGTTAATGCCTGCAATCACCCTTACAAAATACGTAAACATGCTGGCATTTTCCAGCGCCGGAAGGAATTTAATAATACTGATCATTTTAGTCTCGCAGTTTGTGATTATGCAGTATTTGCAAAGCCTTCTAAGCCACAAATTAGCACTGACAATGGTCTCCGGGTTTGCTGACCAGCTAAAAGAGATAAGCACATCTGCCATTGAGAAAGAACTGGGAATTAAGAAAAAGGCAGAGAATCTTCTGCTTGAAAGCAGGCTTTATGCTTACAACCGAAGACAAATGTTCGGGCTTTACCCCACTTACTCTATCGGAGTAAATATCCCTGTATTACTCTCGATAAAAGACCTGAAATCACTTCAGGAGATCTTTTTTGGTAGTCCGGATGATACATCAGGGTCAGATGGTTACTGATCGATAGTCAACACAATAGTCAACAACCAATTATCAAGAATCAATTATCATCTCTTTTAAAGAATCCGGAGGGGATTATCATCTCAAAGACCGCACCCTCCCCGGGTTTTCCAGTCTCCCGGATAGAAATATTGGTAATTGAGAGGATCTCTCTTATAAGAAACAGGCCATAACCGGTATGTGATCCAAATCCACGCTCGAAAATCCGTTCCTTAAGGGAGTCCAGGATCCCCTTTCCATTATCAGAGTAAAAGACATGCAGGGCATCATCCTTTACCTGGGCAGAGACATTAACCCTGGTCACAACACCCCCATGCCTTAGCGTATTATCAACCAGGTTTGCAAGTACCCTGCCAAACATGCTGTCTGCAAAGATTAAATAACGGGTCTCCTCCTGGTGAAAGTTCACACCCGGTGGGAGAATATGGACAATCTCTTCTTCGATCAGTTCCTGAAGAGACTGCCACAGGGGAGCCTTGATCCCAAGGTTCTGGTAATCTCTTGTAAACAGGATCTGCCTGTGTATTGCATCCAGGGCCTTGTCCACAGGTAC
>JAAYPD010000406.1 GCA_012520015.1 Methanomicrobiales archaeon | reverse complement strand
TGAAAACCTGCTTGACAATACGCTCCGCCATGGCATGAATGTAAATTCTATCTCAATAGTGCACGAAATTCAGCCAGATAATCAGTTAAAACTCATATGGGAAGATGATGGAACAGGGATACCTGATGATATCAAAACAAGAATTTTTGAAAGAGGATACGGAAAAAATACTGGTCTTGGCCTGTTTTTAATCAGGGAGATCCTCTCACTCTCTGGTATCTCAATATATGAAGATGGAGAAGATGGAAAAGGTGCACGATTCTGCCTTCTCATCCCGGAAGATAAGTACAGGTTTACAGGTAACATGAACGGGAAAGGCACCAGATAATCTTTATTGTCGCGAAATTTTATTATTGATCGGAAAATGGTGAGGACATAGTAACATCTAAATAACAATCGTGATAATAATTCTAAAGGTAATATCATGCATATACCAGACGCATTTATTCCGCTTCCCCAGGCTGCAGTCTACTGGATTGCAGCAATCATTTTTCTTGCCCTTGCAATCCGGTGGGCAAGGTCTGAATTAAACGAAGATAAAATCCCCTTGATTGCAGTGCTTGCTGCAGGTATCTTTGCCCTGCAGAGCTTTAACCTGCCGGTTTCAATGGGGACAAGCGGTCACCTTGTTGGCGGTGCCCTTGCAGCAATCGTACTTGGTTCACCTTTCGCTGCAGTCTTCATCCTGACGCTGGTTCTGATAATCCAGGGATTTATTTTCGGGGATGGCGGAATAACCGTGATGGGCGCAAATATCCTGAACATGGGAGTTATCGGTGGATTTGTTGGTTATTACTCGTTCCAGGGACTTTTGAAGATATTAAAAAATCCATATATTTCAAGTGCTGTTGCAGCATGGCTGGCATGTCTTATTCCTTCCCTGGCCTGCGCAGTCGAGATGTATGTCGCAGGAACATTCCCGCTTGTTCCTGGCCTTGTGGCGATGGGACTATACCATGCAATCATTGGGGTAATAGAAGGAATTGTGACTGCGGTTATCATCTATGTTCTTTTAATGGCCCGCCCTGACCTTGTGGAAACATCTGTAGGAGTTGCTTCGGCATGATGGATAATAAAACATTTATTATTGCAGGTATTCTCATCTCACTATTCATCGGGATAATGGCAGTATTCCTCGCATCCGGGGATCCGGACGGGCTTGAGAGCTCAGCCCTGGTCATATCCGGACAAAAGACACTAACAGGCCTTGCACCTGAAGATGGGGACCCGGAAGCTATCGGGACAGGCAGCTTTTCCTATACTTCACCGATGCCTGACTATTCACTTGATGAAGAGATGGGATCCATGGGAGGTATTATTGCAATAGTTGCCGGGACACTGATTACACTGCTTGTAGTCATGGGTGCCTCATATGCAGTCCGGTTAAGTAAAAACACATGATACTAATTTATCAGGTATTTTAACCAATTTTTTTACGGGAAATTTCAGTAATATTTCCACACAGGAGTAATCCATTATACTGAAAACCTGCATTTCATTCCAGGTGCTTTGATTTTTTTAAACCGGAGACTATCATACCATGCATATTATTGAGACAAGAGATCTCTGTCATACATATAAAAACAACATAGATGCATTGAAAAATATCTCGTTTATTGCGCCACGAAATACAAGAATTGCAATAATAGGCCCAAATGGAGCAGGTAAAAGTACACTCTTTAAACATTTCAACGGGGTGTTAAAGCCAACCAGTGGAAAAGTCCTGATCAGGGGAGAACCGATAACAAAAGAGAATATAAGGGAAGTCAGACGAACAATCGGTCTTGTCTTTCAAAATCCGGATGATCAGATCTTTTCACCAACCGTAGAACAGGATGTGGCATTTGGCCCGGCAAATATGGGGCTTGATGACGAGACGGTAAAGCACCGGGTTTCTGAATCATTACGAATAGTTGGCCTTTCAGATTACAGAACCAGGGTTCCACACCACCTGTCTGGGGGAGAGAAGAAAAGGGTTGCAATTGCAGGCATTATTGCAATGGAACCACAGGTGCTGGTTCTGGATGAACCTACAGCAGGCCTTGATCCACAGGGTGTAAGGGAGATCATCCGCTTTATTCATGATTTTACCGTAAAGTACGGGATGACAGTTATCTTCTCAACCCATGACATATCCCTGGTTGCTGAACTCGCAGAGTATATTTATGTCATGAATAATGGATCATTTGTTGCAAAGGGGACGGTTGCGGAGATTTTTTCACAACCAAATCTCCTGACCAGTGTCCGATTGGATCTTCCCGTACTGCCAAAGCTTATCTCTTCCCTAAGAGCCCGTGACATTCCGGTAGAGATGGGGTACACCTTCCAGGAGGCTGAATCTGCGTTTTTAAAGGCATTTGGAAAGGATGTATGATCGAGGATTTATTTGACCTTGAGCAGGTGGCTTTTCGGAAAAGTATCATTCATTCACTGGATGCCAGGGCGAAGATCATCGTCTGTTGTGCAGCAATTGTTGCACTTGTTGCCGTCCCTTATTCTCCAGTGGTATACTCCGTATCTGCAGTTTTTTTCACGCTTTTTCTTCTTCTCTGGGGTTTGTCCGGGATTCACCCGGCTGAATACTTTAAAAGACTGCTTCTTGCCGTTCCTTTCGGGTTTATGCTCTGCGGTTTTCAGATTTTTTTT
>JAAYPD010000405.1 GCA_012520015.1 Methanomicrobiales archaeon | reverse complement strand
TTACCGAGCAGCCTTTTGTTGATGCATACGAGATACTTGCATTCACCCCTGCCTCTGTCCTTCCATATGGCATTGCAATTGGTGAATACAGGGCCTGCACTCTTACTTTCATGGTAAAAAACGGCCGTCCGTTCATCATCGTCTCTGATGACCTGCAGGAGATAAGCCGGTTTTCAGGACCGCATGCTTACAGGGAAGCGATCCTGTTTATCGAAACCGGATGATTCAGAAAGAGAATGCACTGATGATATTGTCCGGGCTTCCAAGGACCATCACCAGGTCACCGCTTATTAGTTGCTCTTCGCCTCCGGGGCTTATTATCATCTGCTGATCTCTTCTGATGGCAACTATGGAGACCTGGTATTCTGACCTTATCATGGTATCTTTCAGCAATTTTCCTGCATATGGTGAGTCGTCGTTTATCCTTATCGTCCTTATCTCCACGTCAGGAACCAGGACCCGCAGGTTGTCAAAAGAGTAGGACGGTGTGTTAACACTTCTTAGCATCTGGTATCCTCCGGCCCTGATCTCGCTTACAAGGTGTTCAATCTCACTGGTCGGAATAAGATAAGTGTATAGAATCCTGGTAAAGATCTCAACAGCTGTCTCAAACTCCTCGGGAATGACTTCGTCGGCTCCAAGTTCCATCAGTGTTGAGACTTCACCCATGTACCGCGTCCTCACAATGATGTGAATTGCAGGATTCAGCATCCTTGCCGTCTGAACGATCTGCTGTGTCCCGAAAGGATCATTGACGACTATAACAAGGACACGTGCCTTTGCGATCCCGGCTTTTTTAAGGACTTCACCCTGCGCAGCGTCACCAAACATGATAGGTTTCCCTTTTGCCTTCTCGTCCCTTACAGTGTCAGGGTTCATCTCAATAATCCTGTACGGAACTCCGGCAATGTCAGCGGATCTTGCAACATTTCTCCCGTTAAGCCCGTAACCTACTATGATGATATGATCTTCAGACCCTGGTTCTATAGTCTCCTGCGCATGGTTCCGGTCAGGGACTATTCTGTGGAGCGGTGTTGAGAGAGGGACCGCAATCTTTCCTGAAAGGCCCATGAGAAGCGGGGCAATTCCCATTGTAACTATTGAGACATCAAGGAAGAGCTGAAATGAGTCCTGGGCAAGAAATCCGAGAGATGCCCCTGTTGTAGCAAGGACAAAAGAGAACTCTCCGACCTGGGCAAGGGAGATGCCGGTCATAACGCAGGCCCGCGGAGGAAGACCTGCAAGAAGGGAGGCCAGGGTCCCTGTAGCATACTTTACTCCTACAACAAGCAGCACAAGCTCTGCTATCACGAGCGGGTTTTGCATGAAGAACTGGAAGTTAAAGATCATCCCGATGGAGATGAAGAAGAAACTGGTGAAGAGATCCCTGAATGGGAGGATGCTGGACATGGCATGGGTGCTGTACTCTGACTCAGAGATGATGATGCCTGCCAGGAATGCACCAAGAGCCATGGACAGCCCGAACTCACTTGTAATGTATGCGACAATCAGGCAGGTTCCGATGACAATGAAGAGGAACATTTCGCGGTTTTTGAGCCTGGCAGCATGAAGAAGCAGGGCTGGGACAACATACTTTGATGCAATATACACAACCGCTATGATGACAAAGCTCCCGATGAGAAGCTTTGCCAGGGAAATATCGGTATCAGTTGTTCCGGCAAGCACAGGAGTTATCATGACCATGGGGATGACAATCAGGTCCTGGAAGATAAGGATTCCAAGTGTTGCCCGCCCATGTGGACTGTCGACTTCCATCCGGTCTGCAAGCACCTTCATCACGATGGCAGTTGATGACAGGGATATGAGCATTCCCCAGAAAAAAGCATGAAGAAAGTCCATACCCGTGATATGCATCAGGGCAGTCCAGACGATGATGGTAGATACTACCTGCACCAGCCCTCCAACAAGGACATAACGCCTGCTTTTTATTATACGTGAGACCGAAAACTCAAGACCTATTGTGAAAAGCAGAAAGATGACACCCAGTTCTGCAAAAAAACTGATCGACTCCTCATTAGTGATAAGACCAAGGCCTGAAGGCCCTGCAAGAAATCCGGCGATTAAAAAGGCAACAACCGAAGGGATCCTTACTCTGTACAGAATTATCAGGAGGAGGACCGCGATGAGAAAGACCACCACGACCCCGGTAAATAAAGTTGCTAATTGTCCTTCCATGAACTGAGCTATTATGCCACCTGAAACCACTACTTTCTTTTCATCAAAAGGCAGACGATCAGAGTAATATGCAGTCTGGGGAAGGGAAGATCGCAGGTGCTGCCGATGTCGGAGGAACAAATACCCGTGTAGGTCT
>JAAYPD010000404.1 GCA_012520015.1 Methanomicrobiales archaeon | reverse complement strand
CAGGCTTGTCAGGCAGATGGAGATATTTGAAGGACTTATGGCGGCAAACAGGTACGTTGTTGAGCACCTTCCAAAATTTGTCTACTTTGACCAGTACAATGTCATCGAGAGTGCCATACATATCCCGACCTTTATCGCAACACTGAAATCCCATCCGGATACCCCGGGCCTTCGCGCAACCAACTGCCTTTTCAGGCATGTAAATCTGGATCTTGACCAGCTTGACCGGCTTGGCAGCCATAAAAATGCCGTTGATGACAACCCTATCATAAGGAGACAGGTTGATGAACGGTCAATTCTACTCTCCACCGCCTCAAATCTCATGACCAAAAAGTTTGAAGACTGGTGGGGGCAGAGGAAAATAAGGTTCAGGTATGATATTGACGGCGATTATTTCAGGGTCTGGGTCTCTGACGATCTTGATCCATCGGAGATAGAACTTGAACAGAGAAGTGCAGGGCTGCAGTACTTCTTCTCATTTTACCTTGTATTCCTTGTAGAGTCTGGAGATGCATACCAGGACAGCATCCTGCTCCTTGACGAGCCCGGCCTTCAGCTTCATCCCACCGCCCAGCAGCAGGCGACAAAGTTTTTTGAACGAATCTCCCATCAGAACCAGGTATTCTTCTCTACCCATTCCCCATTCATGATCGACCTTGATCATCTTGACCGGGTCAGGACAATTTTCGAGGGAGAAGATGGAACAACGAAAGTGTCGGTATCAGAGTGGCCTGCTGACCGTGATTCGCTCTTCCCGCTTGAAGCAGCCCTTGCAACCAGGATTGCAGATCGTGTCCTGTCAGGCGGAAAACAGCTGGTCGTTGAAGACATACAGGAACTCTGGCTGCTTCAGGCCATGAACTATGCACTTCAAAACAGGGGTAAACCCGGCCTTTCTCCAGATATCAGGATCACTCCGGCAGGAGGAACATCAAATCTTATACCACTTGCACTCATGATGTCCACACATAAAAGACCGGCAGCAGTACTCCTTTCAGGGCAGAACATCCCGTTTGATGCACTAAAAAAGCTCCCAACCATGAACATCAGGGAAGGAAACGGACTCCTGCTTTACAGCTCTTTTGCTCAGCAACAGGGAGCAGGAATTGAAGATCTCTTCGCACCAGACTTTTATTACCGCTGTGTCAAGGACATCTATCCTGATCTTCCCCTTGGCCAGGTAGCTGAAAAGAGTCCAGCTGACCGGAATGAAGAGCGGGGAGTTGCCTTTCAGATTGCAGATCTGATAGAGAGAAGACAGGCTGAACATTTTGACCGGTGGAGGGTTGCAGAGCTGCTCTCCGATCGGATATGCGAGTCCCCGCAAAACCTGGATGATGAGACCATTGACCGGTTTTCCCGGCTGTTTACCGAGATTAACCGGCTGGTATGAGGATCAGAGATCAATAATCTCCTCTTTTTTTATTGAAATGAGATTTTGAAGGATGGCCTGCCCGACTTCGCTTGTATTTGCCGTCCCTCCAAGGTCAGGTGTTTTAATCCCATCTGCCAGGGTCTTCTGAATTGCCTTTTCAACCTCGATGGCAAAGGGTTTCTCTCCGACGTACTTGAGCAGCAGTGAAACGCACCTGATAGCAGCGATGGGGTTTGCAATTCCTTTTCCTGCAATATCAGGAGCACTCCCATGAACCGGTTCAAAAAGTGCCTGGTGTCGCCCAAGATTTGCACTGGGAAGCATTCCAAGACCACCCTGCAGGAATGCGACTGCATCTGACAGGATGTCTCCGAAGATATTTGTTGTCACGATGACGTCATACCTCTCCGGATGCGAAAGCACGTCAAGAACCAGCGAGTCGATGTACTTTTTATCAATGGATATTCCTGCTCTTTCCGCCTCTTCCATGCAGATTTCGAGGAAGTATGAATCGGATTTCAGAACATTCGCCTTATTACCAATGGTCAGGTGCCTTCTTCTCCGCTTCGCACATCCGCTGGCAATCCTTGCAATTCTCCTTGTTCCGGCCTCGCTGACAACACGGAGGGTGCATGCACGATCCTTCTCCTGCCATTCGATACCAGAATAAAGCCCTTCAGTGTTCTCCCTGACGATCAGTATATCAAACCCGTCTCCAAAGACCGGACGGAGATTTGCATAAAGATCAAGTTCCTTTCTAATTCTCAAAACTACACTGTGGTATTTTGGATCAGGTGGCGTGGTGATGGCCCCAAACAGGATCAGATCAGCTTTTTTCAAGGTATCCAGTGTCTTTGGTGACAATGCATCGCCGGTCCTCTTCCAGCACTCATATCCAAGATATACCGGAATGTACTCCCAGTCAGGATGGAAAAACCTTAGCACGTCAAGGGCGGAAGGAATAACTTCAGGGCCTATTCCATCGCCCGGAGCTACAACAACCCGCTTCATTCACTCCTCCATTCGTCAATTAATGCATACAGGGCATCGGCAATCTGTTTTGGTGAAGAACCCCAGTGAACCACCACACCCTTCTTTCCGTTTAATGTCTGTATTCCGCTTCGTTCTGCACGGCAGCATCGTGCGATGAACGGCTCTTCACTTACTGCATTTGCCGGGCAGATGTCAATGAGTGGAAAGTCATGCCCATAACAGTCCCTTAAAACCTGTCTTGCCGTCACACATCCTGCAACCTGTTCATCTCCGGACAACCTGTCTGAATCGATGGTGCGGGAGAAACCTCCTGCCTTGCATGGATATGCATCAGCTTTTGTCTCCCTGATATCGTTCACATGGTAACAGAACCTTATCTCAAGTTCTCCGAATATCCCTGCATTTTCAAGGATCTCCAGTGTTCCGGCCAGGTGAGGACGAGGAGGAGTCACATCATAGACATGTACCTCAAGCAGGGATTTTGGATCAGGGTCACAGATGAAGATCATGTGTTCATCAATTCCGGTGAAGATGGTGCACCGTTTCGGGCTTTTAAGGGCTTTGTGTATAAGATCCCCGCGATTATGAAGCACGACCGGGTCAGGGTACTGGAATACTTCATCCGGCCCTGCAATGCGGGTTACTGACTTTATCCCCCTCATCATGCCTGGACCATCTTCAGGTTCGACAGCCAGTATCTCGTAACCTTCAGAAACCTCGTGAATCAGGTACTGCGAGAGAAAGTAAACCCTGTCTCCCACCGGTTTATTCCCTGCATAGCCGACACATTTGCAATGGGGAGGAAAGATCATCTATGAAGTCTCCGTTTCCAGTACTCGATAAGACCCCCGCTTGAAAGGATCTCCTGCATTCCTGGTGAAAGTGGCCTGAAGACATGCCTTGTTCCACCAGTTTCGACCCATCCCTCAATACAGTCAAATGAGACCATCATACCATCATGACAGCCTGGCAGTTCACATTCCAGGACAGGAAGTCCGACATTGATGCAGTTTCGAAAGAAGATCCTGGCAAATGTCGGTGCAATGACTGCCTGGACCCCGGCCTCGTGAAGGGCACGTGCAGCCTGTTCCCGTGATGATCCGCAGCCCATGTTTTTTCCAGCAACAAGGACTGCTCCTTTTAACCTTCCTGCAAGACCAGGATCCAGGTCCTCGAATACATGCTCTGCCCAGAAATTCCAGTCTTTTGTTCTCAGGTACCTTCCTGCGATCACAAGATCGGTGTCGATGTCCTCTCCTATGCAGACCGCAGGGCCTGATCCTTTAAGTGCAGTCATATTACCTCCCTTGGATCAGTAATCTCACCATGGATGGCACTTGCTGCAGCAGTGGATGGTGAACAGAGATAATATGATGCACCCACACCCATCCTGTTCTTAAAGTTCCGGTTTGCGGTCGAGAGGGCAGTTTCACCCTTACCAAGAACGCCCATGTGGGCACCAAGGCATGGACCACAGCCAGGAGGACCTATCGTACATCCTGCCTTTATAAGATCTGCAATCACGCCTGTGCTAACCGCCTGGAGGTAGTCAAGCCCGGATGCAGGGACAACAATGGTTCTTACCTTTACCTGATGTCCTTTAAGTATCCGTGCAGCCCTTGCCATATCTTCATAACGTCCGTTAGTACAGGTTCCGATAAAGACCTGGTCAAGGGAAGTCCCGGCAAGGTCCTGGACCGGTTTTATGGTATCCACCCGGTGCGGAACCGCACATACGGGCTCAATTCCTGGAAGGTCCAGGTAACAGTCCTTCACATAGTCCGGGCTTTCAGGCACCTGTACCTGGCATGAGACTGAAAACCTGGCAAGGTACCTTTCCGTCTCCTTGTCAGCGTAAAAAAGCCCGGTCTTTGCTCCTGCCTCAACAGCCATATTACAAAGCGTCAGCCTTCCCTCCATTGGCACTGATGATGCAGATTCTCCTGTGAACTCGATGGCTGCATAAGTAGCCCCGTCCATGCCAAGTTCTGCAATGTACGAAAGGGCAACATCCTTCCATTCAACACCTGCACCTGTCGATCCTGAAAGATGGATACCGACTGAGTCAGGAACCCTGAGCCATGTCTCACCTGAAACCCATATCCCGGCCATGTCACTGGCCCCTACTCCGGTTGCAAATGCTCCAAGCGCTCCAAGGGTGCATGAATGTGAATCTGCCCCGATGACGACCTCACCTGGTGCAACACGACCCTCTGCCATGACCTGGTGGCAGATCCCGGAACCGATATCCAGGAAATGCACCTTGTACTCCCTGGCAAAGGCCCTGAGTTCTGCCTGCAGTTCGGCAGTCTGCGAATTATTAGCCGGGGCGATATGATCATAGATTATGTAAACAGTGCCAGGGAAAGCGATGCCCGGAGCTCCCATTGCATCATAGATTATCTTTGCCTGTATACCTGTACCATCATGGCAGAAGGCCTTGTCAACATGGCGGTCAATATATGTCCCGGCCCGGGCACCCAGAATCTTCTCTGAGAGTGTCGTCATTGATAAAATCCTCCCCGGTAACACGGGAGATGATCTCCCGGAGAACCTGCTGGCTTATACTGCATTTCCCTTCGCTCCTGTCCTTTACCTTTTCAAGGACCTGTAAGACCTGCTCATCTGTAATGGCATACCCAAAAGAGGTCAGGATATGCATTAGAGCCCGCTTTCCGGTATGTTTTCCAAGAATGAACTTTCGCTCAAGTCCAAGAAGCTCAGGGGGAACATACTCATATGTCTCAGGGTTTTCAAGAATTGCGGCGATGTGAATGCCACTCTCATGGGCAAAGGCATTTGCCCCGATAACCGGTTTTGTTGCAGGCATGAATATCCCTGTGTACTCCTGTATTCTTTCTGATAATGCAGGAATCTCTGTAAGATCATACCTTGTCGCCCCACCTTTGAGAACAAGGGATACAAGAACTTCTTCAAGCCTTGCATTTCCTGCCCGCTCTCCAAGTCCGTTCACTGTGGTATGCAGTTGAAATGCCCCCAGTTCTGCTGCTATGAGGGTATTTGCCGTGGCACATCCAAGGTCATTATGCGCATGAATGGCAACCGGGACAGGAGTCCTTGGAATGATCTCCCTCATCACAGTTGCAACCTCAAGAGGAGTCAGGCATCCGGTTGTATCGGCAAATGTCACGTAATCTGCCTTATGTTCCGCTGCCTGCCGGTAGATATCAACAAGGATGTCAGGGTCGGTTCTTGACGCATCCTCTGCACCAAACCTGACAATAAGGCCATGATCCACGGCATAATCAAGCTGCTCAAGTGCATTTGCAACAACCACCTCCCTTGGTTTTTTATGCTTGTACTTAAGGTGCAGGTCTGATGTTCCGATAAAAAGTCCGATCATATCCACTTCTGCATCAAGTGAAGCATCCACGTCCTCCCTGCAGGCACGTGCAAGACCACATATCTTCGCAGAAAGACCAAGCCTTGATATCTCCCTTATCATCTCGTTTTCATGAACAGACACGATAGGAAACCCGGCCTCAATAATCTCAATACCTATTGCATCAAGCCTGGTTGCAATATCTTTCTTCTCATCTGGCGTGAAAGAAACCCCGGGGGTCTGTTCACCGTCCCTCAGGGTCACATCACAGATTTCAACATTCCATGGTTTCATTTGCATCATTCTTTCGGACATTCTCCCTGGATGATGAGCACCCGCAATTTTTCACCAGGGATCATCATTCCAGAAATTTTTTCATGTTCTCCTGCATCACAAACAACGGGATCTGCAAACCCCAGGTATGAGCATACATCAGGGACAGGCTGGCGGCCGGTAGTCCCCATGCACCTGTTCTGAAGCACTATCAGAAGAACTGGTCTGCCTTTTGCATGCAGATCGATTATGGCCTGTATCCCTGAGTGAATAAGCGCATAATCCCCGGTCAGTGCGACACCGGTTGCATGTGCGGCAACCCCGGCTGATGATCCCATCCCGTAATTTGCAATACCAAAGCTGTATGGAGGAGACATCGCCAGCAGGCTGCAGCCAGTATCGCTGATAACCTGTATTCCCTTCTCCTGGAGGGTGTCAAAGACAAATTTGAACGGGCATCCTGAACAGAGTGTTCTGGATGAGCCACGTGCCCGGCGTGAGAGAAAAGCATCATTCCTGCTGTCTTCTGCCAGCGGTCGGACGGTGAATGGAAAGTACCCGGCCTTTGTCATGTCAGGGATTGCCGAATATGCACTGACCGCACGACCGTACATGGTAAGATCCGGGTCGGCAACCTTGCCAGACCTCTTCACACCATATGACTCCTGCCCACGCTTCCAGGGTCTATTCAGATCATCAGGGACAAACCTGAGGATGGAAACCCTGGAAAATCGTTCTGATGCACGAAAGGCTTCTCCGACCGGATCAGGTCCTGACATTTCGATGACCGGGCATACAGCAATAGATCCATAAAGCCTGGAATCCTGCACGGTCTGTGTCCCAAATGCTTTTGGATCATCACCAGCGACGATCACAACCCCTGCCTTCAGGCCCTGAGCGGTTGCATGAACAAGGGGATCGACAAGGACATTCATCCCGACATGCTTGACGATAACGCATGACCTTTTCCCTGACAATGAGTCTCCAAGTGCATACTCAAGGGCTACCTTCTCATTGATGACCAGTTCAGCCCTGGTCTCTTCAATAAGGGTTGTCACCGGGTATCCAGGGACTGCATACCTGGTATCAGCATATGCCAGTACCGCATCCCCAAGGCCTGAGCTCATGTATCCCTCCATGGAATCAGGTCACAACCGGTGCATGCCGGGCACATGGTCAGGGCAGCTCCAGGATCCAGGCCATATTTCTGGAGCATCTCTTCATGAATGCCGGCAATCCTGAGTATCCTGGATGGTTCGGGCGGCTGAAAATCTGCAAGATCCCCGCCCGGAGTCAGTGGCCGGATGACTGGTATTATCCCGTTCTGGCACAGGTTTTCGATACAGCCCGCCATCTCCTCATCACTCTCACCAAGCCCAAGGATGATATTGGAAAAGACATGGTTTCTGCCAAAGAGGGGTACTGCATCACAAAGGGCGGCAAATGCCTCACCCCTTGAAAGGCCCGGACACATAACAGAAAACAGATGATCGGTCGCAGTCTCAAGATTGAATTTTACTTCAGATACCCCGGCGCTCTTCAGGCGAAAAGGTGT
>JAAYPD010000403.1 GCA_012520015.1 Methanomicrobiales archaeon | reverse complement strand
GTAAATTGAGGGACGGGAGCGAATAAATTCCCTGACAAGCGTAGTCTTTCCAATTCTCCTTCGCCCGGTTATGACAAGAAATGATGGAGATTTTTGATATAGTTGTCCCATGAGGCGAAGCTCATCCTCTCTGCCATAGAATTTCATGTATTATTATTTCAGTAATAATTATATGAATAATTATCTTTATTCATTATTCACCTGGGGAGAACCACTTCGAATTTAATGACGAGACCTTTGAGTTATTGCAAGAACTGAGGCAATCTGCAGCCATCATCGATTATCTCAAGAATTCTTGTACCGGATGAGTGTTATCCGGAACCGAACTGGATGAAATTCTCCATTATCTCCCAACAAAAAGTAAAAATATCGACGCAATCCATAGAAGAATTAAAGAGGCCGCAGGAATTACCTGGTACCATAACCAGGACAAATGGCCTGTTGTTCAGATTCTTGTTACTGATGATGCACCACAATTTGATCATCTTGCCTTTCATCATGCTCTCTGCTGGATTCATGCTGGAATAAGTCTAAAAAAAGAAAAATTACTTCTGGTGTTGAAATATCCGATTATTCCACTTCATAACAATGAATCGGAGAGGGGCGCAAGAGCACAAGTGAGAAAAAGGGATGTGAGTTTACATACAATTACATCGGAAGGAACGAAGGCATTAGATACGTTTCTCTCTCTAATAGAAACAACGAGAAAGTGGGGGATTAATTTTTTTGAATACCTATATGATAGAGTGACTAAAGGTAATAAAGTGAAAAGACTAAAAGAGGCGATTCTTCAGATGGCTGGAGTGAATAGTGTAACCGACAGTGTTACATGTACATCTTGATCGAATTTTGGTTGAGTTAGTGGTGGAGTATCCATCATACCTTGATTTATGGATAGGATACTCAGTTTTTACCATTTTTTGGAAAAGCACAAAAAAATCTTCAGGTATACAGACTCATCCATAATGTTTCTTGTAAAAACTCATGTATTCGCCGGAGATTACGTCTTTTACCCATTTTTGATTATCCAGGTACCACTGGATTGTAATCCTGATTCCTTCTGCAAAAGATGTTTCCGGTACCCATCCCAATTCCTGGCGAATTTTTGAGGCATCTATGGCATATCTCCGGTCATGACCTGGTCTGTCGGTTATATGCATTATAAGGTCTTCGCTTATCTCCGGGTCACTGGTCATTTCACTTAGCAGTCGCAGTATTGTTTTAACGGTTATGATATTTTCCTGCTCATTGGTTCCGCCGATGTTATATACTTCTCCTGGTTTTCCTTTGTGGAAGACAAGGTCTATTGCATGGCAGTGGTCCATGACATAGAGCCAGTCACGTACCTGCCGGCCATCACCATATACTGGTATGGACTGATGCTCCAGTGCCCTGGTTATTATCAGTGGGATGAGTTTTTCAGGGAACTGATATGGGCCATAGTTATTTGTGCACCGGGTGATGACCACAGGCATGCCAAAGGTGTCATGATATGCTTTGGCAATGAGATCGGAACCTGCTTTGCTTGCTGAATAGGGGCTATGCGGATCAAGGGGTGTTGTCTCGGTGAAGAGACCTTCCGGGCCAAGTGAGCCATATACCTCGTCGGTGGAGACCTGCAGGAAGGTTGTGTTCTTTTTCCACGTCCCATTCTTTCGCCATGCTGCTTGTGCGGCATCAAGGAGCGTATGGGTTCCCAGGATATTGGTTTTGAGGAAGATCGCAGGATCATGAATTGACCGGTCCACATGGGATTCAGCCGCAAAGTTGATGACTCCCTGGATATCATACCGGGAAAATACCGATTGAACCTGTTCTGGATCTGTGATGTCTCCTTTGATGAAAATGAATCGGGATTTCTGATCTACCGGGAGGCTCTCTACGTTTTGAGGGTTCCCGCCATAGGTCAGGGCATCATACCCGATGATACTATCTTCCGGGTGGATGTCAAGGTAGTGATATACAAAATTTGAACCGATAAACCGGCAGCACCAGTAACGAATATAATCATGCGTTATATTTTATATCTTTTGGTATCTAATTAATAGGATATTACCAATGGGACTCTTTTCATAAGTAACATTAGTGATGAATTGATTTACAAAGAATTATCGTTTATTTAGATGAAAATCAACTGGCATAGAAGAATTATGAAACGAGCATTTATTACCGGAATAACCGGGCAGGACGGATCGTATCTGGCAGAGTTTCTTCTCTCCAAGGGGTACGAGGTCCATGGTCTGGTGAGAAGAGCTTCCACTTTTAACACTCAACGGATTGATCATATCTATATCGATGCCCATGAACCTGATGCCAGGATTTTTTTCCATTATGGTGATCTTTCAGATTCCGAGATGATTTCGCATGTTCTCTACAATATAAAACCTGATGAAATTTACCATCTTGGGGCACAGAGTCATGTCAGAATCAGTTTTGATACCCCTGAATATACTGGAAATATTACTGGCCTTGCCACGACCAGAATCCTTGAAGCTGCCCGAAGAAGTAATCCGGATGTGAAGTTTTATCAGGCCTCTTCCAGCGAGATGTTTGGGCATACCTCTCCACCCCAAAATGAAGATTCCTGCTTCTGGCCAAGAAGTCCCTATGCATGTGCGAAGGTATATTCATACTGGATGACCCGGAATTACCGGGACGGGTATAACATGTTTGCCTGTAATGGTATCCTTTTTAATCATGAATCTCCCCGTCGTGGAGAGACTTTCGTAACCCGGAAAATAACAAGGGGTATTGCTGCAATCCTTGCGGGGAAGGAAAAATACCTCTACCTTGGCAATCTTGAGGCTAAAAGGGACTGGGGGTATTCACCTGAATATGTTGAATGCATGTGGAAGATACTGCAGCAGGATACTCCAGATGATTATGTTATCGGGACAGGTCAGACTAATTCAGTGCAGGAGTTTGTGGATGCAGCCTTTGATTATGCCGGTCTTGATGTGAATGAACATGTGAAGATCGATCCAAAATATTTCCGGCCGACTGAAGTAGAGGCCTTGCTCGCAGATCCCTCCCGGGCAGAAAAGAAACTTACCTGGAAAGCAAAGATCAGGTTTAATGAACTCATGAAAATTATGGTTGATGCAGATCTTAGAGCTGCCGGACTTGAAGCTGTTGGCGAGGGTGATGAGATAATCAGAAAGGTTTTCCCGCACCGGTGGTGGGGAAGGGATTAAATATTTTTAATCAACTTTAGAATTCCTCATAATATCGCAGACAGTTATTATCATGAAAATAGGTATTTTTCACGATTTTTTTGGAGCAGTTGGAGGAGGGGAAAAGACTGTTCTCATTCTCGCGGATATATTGCATGCAGATATCATCACCACCGATACTGATGCACTTCAGGTCTTAAAGTCAACAACTCCGGTGCAATCCCTTCATAGAACAGTAAAAGTGCCGCCATTGAAACAGATTTCAGCGTCTTTGTATTTTTCATTGGCAGATTATCGGGATGATTATGACTTTTTTATTTTTACCGGCAACTGGAGTATTCACGCCGCAGCGATTCATCACCCAAATATGTGGTACTGTTTTACTCCGGTTCGTGCATTTTATGATAATTACATGAATTTTAAATCCAAACTGGGACCTGTAAAGGGGACACTTTTTTCATCATGGGCACATTTGCATCGACCCTGGAATCAGAGAGCTGTTGAAAATATCAATACCATTGTTTCAATTTCAAAGACCGTATCCGACCGGGTGAAAGAGTACCATAACAGGGATACACCGG
>JAAYPD010000402.1 GCA_012520015.1 Methanomicrobiales archaeon | reverse complement strand
TGCTGACTCGAGTTGTTGCAGTGATTTACGAAGGATGGAGCCACTTCCCTTTACCGATTTACCAGGCTTTGAACCACGGTTTTTCTTACCGCCATAGACCGAACGCATTCTCTCAACACCGACCGGACCATCAACATATACACGTCTGAGGACGGCGGCGGCTCGGGTATACCACCACTCCGGATCTTCCGGAGGCATTTCACGGTGTGTTCCGGTTTTGACAAATGGTGCCCATTCGGGCGCGGTTATTTCGGCTTTTTCTTTCAGTTCCATTGCCGCTTTTGCGATGAGCCTGTCGGCAGGAACATCATATACAGTAGTCATCGATAGTCCACACTCTCAATACGGATCGTAGTCTCTACTTATTCGCATGGAGTATTCATATATATTTCGAGATCCTGATTATTGGAATAATTTGGGATCTCCAAGAACCATGGTCCTTCCACGAACCTGAAGAAGTTTTGTCCTGCTCTGATTCGCAACAGATTCAGGCTCAATTTCTATGCTGGAAAGCCACTTGACCTTTATTACTTTTCTGATCTTTATCTGGGTTTTAATCTCGTCCAGAATGGTCTCTGTCATCCCCTGTTTCCCGACCCAGATAGTAGGTTTCAGGTCATGAAATCCAGGATCAGTCTTTTTCTTTTCCATTGGGTCTTTTACTCCTGCCAGTAGGTACTCTTCGATGCCAGCCACAGTTAAGGCAGGTGATGATTACCCTCCCGCGATAAATTCTCACTCTTCCGGTTACACCGGGTACAAGATATGAGTTACATCTTCTGCAATATCTTCTTTTAAGCCGGAGAGGAATTCTCACCCTCTCTTTCATGGCTATCAGCCTGGCACTCCTGACACAGTGGTGGCTGTATTCCTGGTTCCATGAAAAGAAGGATTCCGCCTGGGAAAAAAGGATGGACATCCGTTCTTTGGCAATGTTCTTCCTGTCAGAATGGGACCCTTTTCTGCTCATGTTTAGGGAAGAATTAATACCCTGCGGCCATCTACCTGTAATTTTCTTTCAAAAAAAAGCCTGATAGCTTCTGGAAATGCATGGTGTTCTTCGATTAAAATCCGTTCTGACAGGCTCTCCTCATCATCATCGTCAAGGACCCTGACCGCCCGCTGGACGATAACAGGCCCTGCATCCATGTCATGGGTGACAAAATGCACAGTGCATCCGGCAATTTTTGTCCCATACATCAGGGCCTGCCTCTGGGCATGAAGACCCTGGAATGCAGGAAGGAGCGATGGGTGAATGTTCATCATCCTGCCATTATATGAATCAACTATCTTCTTTCCAAGGAGCCGCATGTACCCGGCCAGAACGACAAGGTCAGGATTGTACCGCGCAAGAACTGACAGGAGAGCGTTCTCATACTTGTCCTTATCAGAAAATGCCTTGTATGAGACGATCTCGACGGGTATTCCTGCATCTTCAGCCCTCTGTATGGCATAAGCATCAGGATTATCAGTAACCAGGCAAGTACAGGCAGCATCAATGTAACCGTCCCGCACCCGATCGATGATCGCCTGGAAGTTGGATCCTCTCCCTGATGCCAGAACCACGAAGGTCCCTTTTTTCATCCGGTATCCTCCTGTCCGGCGGGAGATTCCAGAGGCCTTATCCTGATAAGTTTCAATCGGTTGATCCTTTTCCCGGTCATCTGCATGATCACCAGGCGTACACCTTCTTCGGTAAGTTCACACACGTCTCCAATCCTTGGAATATTCCCAAGTCGCTCGATGAAAAGCCCAGCAATGGTCTCATATGCCTCGCTCTCCGGCAGATGAAGGTCAAGTTCTTTATTAAGATCCTCCACCCACATCCGCGCATCAACAGAGTAGACATCTTCGGCCACTCTGACCAGCTCATGTTCTTCGGTATCAAATTCATCAAGGATGTCCCCGACAAGCTCTTCAAGAATATCTTCAACGGTGATGATCCCGACAAAACTGCCATACTCGTCCAGTACTATGGCCATATGCGTCTTTTTTATCCGTAACTCCCTGAGAAGATCATCAATGTTTTTTGTTTCAGGAACAAAGAGCGGTTCAGAAAGAAGCTCGACAATTGGCACCGGCTCATGTGTCTCAAGTGCGGAAAAGATGGCATCCTTGACATTGAGAACTCCGCGAATTGTATCAATATTTTCATGCCAGACCGGAAGACGTGAAACCCCGGTTTTTTTAAAGATCTCCAGTGCCTCATCTGAGCTTGAGGTATCCTCCAGCATGACAACATCTATTCTTGGTGTCATCACTTCGCGCACACGGGTGTCAGAGAATTCAAAGACAGAATGAAGCATCTCCTGTTCATCCTTCTCGATAGTTCCCTCCTCCTGGCCTACATCAATCCATTCCTTGATCTCCTCTTCTGTGATCATATGGTGGGCAAATGCCCCCGTCCCGGTTATCTTCCCTGCAAGCTTGTTAAAGATAAAAATCACCGGTGAGAGTATCTGCGATAAGAAGAGGATAAGGGGAGAGATCTGTAATGCAAGCCCTGTGACATTCCTGGATGCATACATCTTAGGTCCAATCTCTCCAAACACCAGTAGCAGCAGGACAACTACCATGGTAGCGACAGAGACTGCAAGCCCCGTCTCTCCAAGAAGTCCGATTGCCACCGCGGTTGCTACTGATGCCGCAAGAATGTTGACGATATTATTCCCGATAAGAATGGTGATAAGAAACCGGTCCGGGTTTTTTTTCAGTATGTCAAGGGCGTCTGATCCACGTTCATTTTCGTTTACAAGTGTTCTGACCTTTGCCCTTGTTATTGAGAATAATGCAACCTCAGAACCGGAGAAGAAACCGGATAAAATGAGGCATAAAATGAAGATAATTATGTAAAGGTAATACTCTATCATTCAGCGATCACGCCGGAATACGGCATCGGTAACGAGATATAGAGGCATGACAGGGTACCTGCCATCTCAGTCTCACTGTTCCTACATGATATTGTAAGCAGAGACAAAAAGTTACCCCTGTGCAGGGACATAAGCCAGGTGTCATATGTTTTCACCGCCATGGATGATCACAGTGCCAGGCGGATTTAGTCCACCTTTCATTTTTTATTCACAATGAATCCTTTATCCAGGCGATCTCTTCCTTCATAAAGGCAATTTTTTCCTGGTAGGATAATTCCCGCGGCAGGACAAGATCATTTATCTCAAGGGTTAACTGCCCTTCATAATTCATATCCTTAAGCTCTGAAAGGAAGGGCAAAACCCTCTCATCTTCACTGGGAGGGCCATGCATGAACCCGCTCATACCTCCAGAGAGGTGGATATTTACCATTCGTTCATTTCCAGTCTCAAGGAATGATGAGACAATATCTCTTCCGCTTCCGGAGGCATGTGCAAAATCAAACGTGAAATAAAGCCAGGGTCTCTCATCAAGGATCTTCATCACCTCTTCAGGGGTTGTAAGCAGGGCATTTACTGCAGGTTCCATGTTTTCTATG
>JAAYPD010000401.1 GCA_012520015.1 Methanomicrobiales archaeon | reverse complement strand
TGTTGATGCAATAGTATATATCCGTGTCATCGACCCTGAAAAGGCTTATTTTGAGGTTGCAAATTACCGGATGGCAACCGTTGCCCTTGCACAGACAACACTTCGAGGGATCATCGGCGATATGGAACTTGATGAAGTGTTGTATAACCGGGAGAGCATCAATACAAAACTTCGTGATATTCTTGACAGGGAGACTGACCAGTGGGGTGTAAAAGTAGAGCGGGTTGAGATAAAGGAAGTTGATCCTGTCGGTGCTGTTAAACAGGCCATGACTGAACAGACTGCTGCTGAACGTGAAAGAAGGGCCGCGATTCTTCGTGCCGATGGTGAAAAACGATCAGCAATCCTACGGGCAGAAGGTCTTAAGAAGAGTATGATCCTTGAAGCAGAAGGAGAACGTCAGAGTAAGATCCTGAAGGCAGAAGGAGAACGTTTGTCACAGATACTTCGTGCCCAGGGAGAATCGCAGGGCCTTCGGATCCTGGCACTTGGTTCAAGATCGCTTGATAAGAAGGCCATTACTGTCCTTTCCTTTGATGCATTAAAGACGATGGCAAGTGGCCAGGCAACAAAGATAATCTTCCCGTTCGAGATATCAAGCCTTATCAAACAGGGCGCGAAATATCTTGGTGCAACAGAGGTCATGGATGATAAGGAGGGTCATGATATTCCTCTTGATGAGAGTATTTTAGGGGACATTCCGACAGCCGAAAAGATCATAGAAGTAGTAAAGTCCATCGAGGATGAGACAAGAGCAATCATGAATGAAGACGAGATTGAAGATCAGGGCGCGGATATCTCTGACCTGGACGAAAGAATGTGACTTTATGACTCTGATTGATTTTGTCTTAAAAACCGGGGGTGCGATGATCCAGAAGCGGAAACAGGACGGTGAGGGGTTATGGATAAAAAATTAAAAATCCTGTATGTTGATGATGAAGCCCTTCTCAAGATGGCTTTTGTCGAGACATTAAAGCAGCAGGGGTTTGATGCCAGGGGTGCCCTAAGTGGCCGGGAAGCCATTGACATGGTACATGAGGATGTCCCGGATATCATCATTCTGGATATTATGATGAGACCTATGGACGGATGGGAGACGCTCATGCATATCAAGGAACATGAACCAGCAGCCAATGTTCCCATCATCATGCAGACCGGTAAAAGCCTGACAATCAAAGATGTCCTAAAATATGGCGACCAGATTGATGATTACCTTGTAAAACCGGTTCGCCTTCCGGATCTTATCCGGTCCATCGATATCGTCATGGCAAGAAATGCTGAAATAATCCGTAAAAACCTCATCTACCGAATTATAGGCGCATAAGAAAACTTGTATTAAGTCTAATTTTTACTTTGTTTTAGAATCATTTTGATAAACGACTCTATTTTAAAAATTTTTAACAGTTATATTTAAATATTTTATGTGCTTATAAATTAGTAACAGAAATGCAGGTTAAAAAACGTATCAAGAAAATTAATGGGATTGAGTACTGGTACGAAGATACTCCGTACTATGATAAAGAAAAAAAGCAGATCCGGCATAAATCAAAGTACCTCGGAAAAAACATTGATGGGCAACCCGTAAAGGTTCGATCGAGTGATATGATTCCTGCACGAATGGTCGTTTCTTCTGCTCCAAAATTCGCATATAATCACGGGAATCTGTTACCGCTTCAAAGTATTACTCAAGAGCTATCAATACAGGCAACACTGGAAGAATTTCTTTCAGAAACCGAAACTGATACATTATTAACACTCGTTTACAATCGTATTCTCCGCCCTACAGCTATGACAAATGTTCAGGTGTGGTATGAAGGATCTTCGCTGTGGCTAAATAACAATAAATTGCCTCTATCTAGCCAAAGAATAAGTGAATTTTTGGCAAATCTTGGTCAAAAAGACATCCCTGAAGAATTTATGAGACGATTCGCTGCTCAAATTGAGCCAAATGCAACTCTTCTCTATGACATTACAAGTTTATCTAGTACATCTAAACTCTTAGAGTGCCTAGAATATGGATACAATCGAGATAATGACGGCCTTCCTCAAATCAATTTTTCACTGGTAGTAGATAAGGAAAAAGGTATTCCCGTCCGTTATGATGTATATCCAGGAAGTATTGCCGACATCACTACTCTTAAAAATACAATCATACGATTGAAAGATGCTGGTTCAGAACAATTCAGGCTTGTAATGGATAGAGGTTTCTTTTCCCAAACGACGTTGGCTGAGCTTATAAGCGAGAATATTCCATTTATTCTGCCCGCTACCTACCAACTCACGTCAATTAAAGAATTAATGAGTAAATCTCAAAATAAAGTAAAACAAGCAGAATATCTACACAAATTGGAAAAAGGCCCTATATTTGCAATGCCAGTAAAATTAGAGCATCAATTGGATATCGATGGCAAACCTCGAACTTTAACTGTTGATGGATATTGTTATTATGACCCGAAAAGAGAACAGGATGAAAGAGATTCTTTTTATGTACAATTATTCGACGCAACTGATAGATTGAAGAAAGCAAGACCACAAAGTTGGAAGAAACCAGAAGTAGTGGTGAATGAAATCGCGAAAGGGTTTGCACGTTACCTGAAATGGAAATTTACAGACGGAACTTTCGAGGTTTCAATAAGACAGAAAGCAGTTACTCAAAGATTAAATCGCCTAGGACGATTTATTCTTTTTTACAACGGCGAATTAGACTGGCTTTCCTGTCTCACCCTCTATCGTGAGAGAGATGCAGTTGAGAAGTGTTTTTTAAGAATGAAGAATGATTTGGACACTTTACCTCTTAATGCAAGACGAGAAGACTCTGTGAGGGGTTATTTATTCATGGTTTTTATTGCCCTTATCATTAGAATGAGATTACAAATGATTTTGAAGGAAACAGGCCTTTCAAAACAATATTCTGTCGAAAAACTACTTCTCGAACTTGAGAAGATCAAACTTTTTGTACTATCTCAGGGAGAAATTATTCAATCTGAAGTCAGTAAGAAAAATAGAGAAATTTTGACTGCATTAAGTCTATGCGCCTAAAGGTTTTCGGGAGGTGAGGTAAAAAGAGACTTGCCCTGGATGGAGGTGGCGACCCTGCTGACGTGGATGAACTTGGAATGCTCTTAAAGCTCGTGGAAGTGGAAAAAAGGCTTATCGTGATCCTTGGAAGAATTTACCCTATTCAACTGGACGGAACCATCGAGACTGATTTTGATATTCCAGAGCTTCATGAGTTTGTCCATAAGTATGAATCACACAAAAGCCGGTGCAAAGAACTGAGAACCAGGCTGTTACCAGGTCCCTGAAAAAAAGGGATTCTTAATATCATTTCATTTCTTTAATCTTTTTCTGAAGCGCAGATCTGACAGTTTCAAGCACTGCGATTCTGGCATAATACTTGTTATTTGCCGGGATGATAGTCCAGGGCGCCCGTGTAGTCGTCGTCCGTCTTATCATGGCATTTACTGCCATCTCGTACTGGTCCCATTTTTCACGGTTTCTCCAGTCTTCTTCGGTTATCTTCCAGTTCTTATCAGGCGTGTTCTGTCGCTCCTCAAATCTCCTGAGCTGTTCATCCTTGTCTATGTGCAGCCAGAATTTTATCAGAATGGTTCCATCCCTGATAAGGCCGTCTTCCATCACATTTATCTCGTGATATGCTCTCTGCCATTCAGACTCCGAACAGAAACCCTCTACCCTCTCCACAAGCACCCGTCCGTACCAGCTCCTGTCAAAGATGGTGATCTTACCTTTTCCCGGGAACCGGATATAAAATCTCCAAAGATAGTGATACATCTTTTCCCAGTCATTTGGGGGTCCGATTGGTTCGACCACATACCCTCTTGGATTAAACGATTCAGCAAGCCTGATAATGCATCCTCCCTTCCCTGCAGCATCCCACCCTTCAAAAACGATGACCACAGGAATTTTAAGCTTATAAATCTCGAGCTGAAGATCGTGGAGTTCTTCCTTGAGGTTTTGAAGAATGGGTTTATATTCCTTATGTGAATAGCTCTTTGAAAGATCGGCTTTTTGAAGAATTGTTGCCTCTTCCGGTTCTGTGATCGTCTTGATGAGGTAGGTCTTTGTCTGCTCTTTTTTCCCCCCTTCCTTTTCCGTAAGCCAGCACTCCACCGCAGAGTTGAATGTCTGTAAAATCCTCACATAACCATACTTCATCGATTCGGCTTCGACGATTGTCCATGGAGATGTGGGCATATCTGTCTTCATCAGCATACGGTCAATCATGGCGAAGTCACGGTTTACCATGTATATTCCTTCTTTCTGGAGAAGGTACCTGGCCTGCATGGTAAAGGGACTGTCTTTAATCACGATGAGGCGTCTTTTCTGTTCTTCTTTACTGATATGCAGAAAAAATTTCAGGAGGAGATCTCCATCACTGATAATCTGCGCTTCAAAATTGTTAATATCCTCAATACAGGATGCAGGGATCTCATCCATCTGGTCAGGGTTGTAATGTTCAACGATGGTTGAGGTATACCAGCTTCTGTCAAAAATAGCGGTCTGCCCATATGGAGGCAACCTGGACCAGAACCGCCAGAACATGCCATGGTCCCGTTCTATGTCATTAGGCTCAGCAATCGGGTGAATGCGTGTGCCTCTTGGGTCAAGCACCGGCTGTAACATGTTGATTATCCGGGTAATACCAGAACCTCTCCACCCTTCCATCACTATGATGACTGACTTTCCATGTCTTCTGACCAGACGCTGTAGTTCTGCTGCCCTCGCTTCAAGAGGTTCAACTGTTGATGAATATTGCCCTTTTGGAATTCTTCCTGTCAGGTCAAAGGCTTCAAGCATGTAATTTCTGGTTAGTGTACGACTGGCTTATAGATTGGGTAGGTGCCGGAATACAGAAGGTCCATAGTCACTACTATGCATGATAAGGGCTGAGTACTGAGAAATGCCTGATTCCTATATCAGCCAGGAATTATCCGGTCTAATTGTTGAGCAGGATCTTCTTCTGAAATGGCAGGAACAGGACCTGGCCGACATTATAATCGATGTGGGTTTTTCCTGCCTGATGTGTGGAAGATGTTGTACCACAGAATTTAACGGGCACGTCTTTTTGCTTGATTCTGATGCACG
>JAAYPD010000400.1 GCA_012520015.1 Methanomicrobiales archaeon | reverse complement strand
CAGGAAATGACACTGCATACTCCCTCTTTGGACAGATAACCAACACATCAGGACATTCAGTTCTTAAATATTACAATGAAAGCTGGTTAACTGTCCAGGCAGATGAGAAGATAACACCACTGTCATCTTACTGGATTTGGTCAGGAGAGAGACAAAATATCATTCCAAAGCCGGATCCTGTTCAGAACGGAACCTATACCGTGGACCTGGACAAAGGATGGAATGGTTTTAGTATAGTTGGCACCAGGCAGGAATCCGCAAAAACTCATCTTGCACCGGCAGGAGATAACTGGACCTATGTGATCGGGTATGATGCCATGACCCAGAAGTACGAAGAACCGATCATAAGGGATGGCACCGGGAACCAGAGTGACAGCCGTATACTTGCTCCATGGCAGGGTTACTGGCTGTATACCGGTTCAAATGTTACCTACCAGGTAACCATCTGATCTTTTTTTTGGCAAAAAACCTGGCGCTGACTTAAAGTCATCGCCAAAAATTATTCAAAGTCAGAGAACTGCGGATATCCTGTTCATAGCCTCTTCTAACCGGTCCATGGATGCAGCATAGCTGATCCTAATCCACCCTGGATGATGAAAAGCAGAACCATGTGTGACTGCAACATGACCTTTCTCAAGCCAGTGTGCCGCTACCTTTGCATCATCCCCGCCAACCTTTACATATGCATAAAAAGCACCATCAGCAGGTGCATAGGAGAGTCCCATCTCATCCATGCTTTTGAGGACAAAAGAGCGCCTTCTCTCAAACTCATAGCGCATCTCTTCTACACATTCCTGTGGCCCTTTTAGTGCGGCAACACCGCCGTACATTGCAAAAGTTGTCGGATGGGAGATCGTGTGCTGCTGGACCTTGTTCATGTAAGCGATTATCTCCTTTGAGGCAACCGCGTAACCAAGTCTCCACCCGGTCATGGCATATGCCTTTGAGAACCCGTTTACAGTAACCGTCCTATCCTCCATCCCTGGGAATGACCCGATGGAGACGTGGGTCTTCCCATAAGTCAGTTTCTCGTAAATTTCGTCTGATATGACGATGAGATCATGATCCTGACAGATGTCAGCAACCAGGCGCAATGAATCGTTATTTAGTATTACTCCTGATGGATTCGAGGGAGTGTTAATTATGATCATCCTGGTCTTTTCATTGACCTTCTCGACTAAGGTATCGTCTAGCTGGAATGTTTCAGGATGCATGGGATGATGAACAGGAATACCTCCGGCGATCTGCACAAATGGTTCATAGCTGACCCATGACGGATCCAGGATGATGGCCTCGTCTCCAGGGCTTAAAACCGCCTCGCATGCCTCGTATATTGAATTTTTTGCCCCGCAACCAACGATAACCTGTTCAGGAGTGCAGGGGATCCTGTTCTCCTGCACAATCTTGTCAGAGATTGCAGACAGCAGCTCTGGAATTCCTTTACCGGCAGTATAATGGGTCTCCCCCCGGTTAAGAGCATCAATACAGGCCTTTGTAATATGTGCAGGTGTTGGAAAATCAGGCTCTCCTATTGAAAGACTGATAACATCCGTTCCGGCGGCCTGCATCCTTCTTGCTTTTTCAGTTATCTCAATTGTTGCAGAAGGAGCAATCGCAGAAAGCTTGGCAGAGAGGGGCCTCATGCTAATTCTAACCGTTGTACCAGTTTCACTGCAGACTCAACCGCACGCTTTCCGTACTCAATCCGTTCTGTTGCTTCCATCCTGGTCATACCAGGGCCGGAGATGCCAAGGGTGACAGGCTTTTCAAACTCAAGTGAGAGGTCAATTATCTTTCTTGCTGCATGCTGCACAACGATCTCGTCATGCTGGGTTGAACATTCAATAACACAGCCTATGGTGACTACTGCATCAACATCGCTCTCTTTCAGCATTTTTTTAATGGCAAGGGGCATGTCATAAGCTCCTGGCACATATAGCCGCTCTGTCACCTTGGCGCCTAAGAACTTTGCATGCTCTTCAGCCTCAATCTCCATCATGTAGGTGAGGTCCCGGTTAAATTCCGCAACAACAAATCCAAGTTTTATTCCTGCATCAGATCTCTTTACTGTCATAATATATCCTCAATTACTGCCTTGCCGGACCTGCATCCGAAAAACCCTGTCTCTGGCCGGTTCCGGCTTCACGTTCAAGTGTTCCAGGTCTCATGAGCTTGATAACATTTACTGCATGTTCCCTGGCCCTTTGTTCTGCAAGCCAGGCAAGTTCAGCATCGTCAGATGCCTCATCCTCGTGAACGAAAACCTCGATGATATGCCTGTTTGTCATGAGCTGGCATGCAATAAGTCCGGTGGAAGCTTCATGGGCACACATCCGGTCTTTCTCTTTTCCCCCTGGCATACCAAGGGCCATGCATATATCGCAGCGGTACTCCTCGAAGAGTTTCTTACAAGCCACCGGTAGATCTTTTATTCCAGGGACAGTGTATCGCTCTATAGTAACACTGCTGTGTTTTTTCAGTTCATCTATCGCGAACTTTCCCATATTCACCCGTGCAAAGGTCGTGTCCGCGATGCCTATCTTCATCCTAATGCCTCTGCAGCAGTAATCACACCTGACTCTTTCACCTGGTGACCGGCCTTTCTGACTGCAAACTCAGTCGCCGCAAGGGTTGCCAGGATCTCGGGGGCTGAAACAGATCCCATATGACCTATCCGGAAGATTTTATCCTTCAAATGGTCCTGCCCACCGGCTATCTGAATGCCAAGCCCCTTGACGGTTCCCCTAAAATCCTTGTCATTTGTTCCGGCCGGAAGGCATGCAGCAGTTACGGTGTTTGAATACTGGTGAAGACCGTCAACCCTTGGAAACATCTCAAGCCCCCATGCTGTGACTGCTTTTCTCACTGCTCCGGCCATCCTGTGATGACGGGCAATCCGTTTATCCAGTCCTTCTTCCTCGATGATAAGACATGCTTCACGAAGGGCCAGGAACAGCGGGACTGCAGGGGTGAATGGTGTCTCCATGGGATCCTTTGCTGCATTCTTTCGGTAAGCCGGAAGGTCCAGGTAATATGGCGGGTTTTTCACGGCCCTGTCCCATGCCCGGTCTGAAACGGTCACTGCTGCAAGTCCTGCCGGGGCTGCAAGACATTTTTGTGAACCTACAAAAGCGACATCAACCCCCCATTCATCGGCAAGAACCCTGTCGCCACCGATGGATGTAATCCCGTCCATGATAAGGAGCGCATCATGTTTCCGGCAGATCTTCCCTACCTCCCCGGCCGGATTTAAAATTCCGGCAGATGTCTCATTATGGACCAGGGTGACGACTTCACAGCCTCCTTCAAGGGCAGACTTCAGCCCTTCAAGATCAAGCGGGGTTCCCCATTCAGACTTGAGTGGAATGGTTTCGGATGCGTACCTCTGCCCGATTGAATACATACGCTCTCCGAACTTTCCATTGATCAGGTGAGCCATCTTCCGGCCCTTGCCAAAGTTTGCAACAGCAGCCTCCATTCCGGCGGTCCCT
>JAAYPD010000004.1 GCA_012520015.1 Methanomicrobiales archaeon | reverse complement strand
CGGGGTTCAGCGACCTCTTCCTGCCTTGTATGAAAAAAGTGGTAATTATATCAGCAGGGGGATCATGGTTCCTGGCCTTGACCGGGATAAAAAATGGTCATTTACACCCGTGAAAAAACCCGGAGACAAAGTGAATCCGGGGGATGTGATAGGGACAGTCCAGGAGTTTCACCTTGCTCATTTGATCATGATCCCGCCTGGCATATCTGGCGAGATAAAAACCATATCTGCCGGAGAATACACAGTTACCGATCTGATCTGCACTCTCACTGACGGGACAGAGATCTCAATGCTCCAGAGATGGCCGGTAAGAAAGGGGAGACCATTTATAAAACGACTGGACCCTGAAGTTCCACTGCTTACCGGGCAGCGGGTATTTGATACAATGTTCCCACTCGTAAAAGGCGGTACCGCGATGATCCCCGGCGGGTTTGGAACAGGTAAGACGGTATCAGAACAGACCCTTGCCAAATGGGCCGATACCCAGGTGGTTGTATATATCGGGTGTGGTGAACGTGGCAATGAGATGACAGATGTCCTCACTGAATTTCCTGAACTGACAGATCCAAGGACAGGTTATCCGCTTATCGAACGGACGATAATGATCGCCAATACCTCAAATATGCCGGTTGCAGCAAGGGAAGCGTCTATTTACACAGGCATTACAATTGCCGAATACTACCGGGACATGGGTTTTGATGTTGCACTTCTTGCAGATTCCACTTCAAGATGGGGTGAGGCACTTCGCGAGGTATCAGGAAGACTTGAAGAGATGCCTGGTGAAGAGGGTTATCCTGCCTATCTTGCGACCCGTCTTGCTGCTTTTTACGAACGTGCAGGGCGTGTCATCTGTTCAGGATCAGAGGAGAAGACCGGTTCTGTGACCATCATCGGTGCAGTGTCGCCTCCTGGCGGAGACTTCTCAGAGCCTATCACACAGAACACTCTTCGGATAGCAGGAACTTTCTGGGCACTTGATGCAAATCTTGCATACCGGCGGCATTACCCTTCGGTGAACTGGATAAGAAGCTATTCCCTTTACCTTGAGGATGTCGGAAGCTGGTTTTCAGAGCAGGTGGCACGTGACTGGTACCAGTTCCGCGGAAGAGCGATGTACATCCTGCAAAAAGAAGTTGAATTACAGGAGATTGTCCAGCTCATCGGTCCCGATGCATTGCCTGACAAGGAAAAAGTGGTCCTTGAGATTGCAAAGATTATCCGCGAAGATTTTCTGCAACAGAGTGCTTACAGTGACGATGATTCTTTCTGCCCGCTTGAAAAGCAATACTGGATGCTCAAGGTAATCATCTGGTATTATGATGCCATTCGTGCAGCCATGAGGCGTGCAGTCCCGCTTCACCAGCTTCTTACAATTCCGGCAAGATCAGAGATAGCCAGGATGAAGGAGCAGAAAGATCTGGACAGGATAATAAGGCTTAGCGATATGGTCTGGGAACAGACTGAAACCCTGGAGGTGCAGGTATGCAGCACGGCAGCCTGATTACGGTAGATTACCAGACGGTCAACTATGTATCAGGTCCCCTTATCCTGGTTGACCGTCCAAAAGAGATCTCGTTTGGTGAAACGGCACAGATAATTCTCCCTGATGGTGAAGAGCGGACCGGGCAGATTCTTGATATCTCTGAAGAGATTGCGGTTGTACAGGTCTTTGAAGGGACAAGGGGAATAGACAGCCATGTAACGACGGTCAGGTTCACAGGCCAGTCTCCTCTCCTTGACTTGTCCTATGACATGCTTGGCCGGGTGCTTGATGGTGTCGGAAGGCCAAGAGATGGTGGTCCTGCCATTATTCCTGAAGCAAGGCTTGACATTGCAGGTATGCCAATCAACCCCTATTCACGTGACAAACCTGCTGAGTTTATCCAGACCGGTATCTCTGCCATTGATGCGTTAAATACCCTTGTCAGGGGCCAGAAACTGCCTATCTTCTCCGGGGCCGGGCTACCTGCCAACCAGCTGGCTGCGCAGATTGCAAAACAGGCCAAAGTGCTTGGTGAAGGAGAAAACTTTGCCGTAGTCTTTGCTGCCATGGGTATAACTTACAAGGAGGCGGCATTCTTCATGAAGGAGTTTGAAGAGAGTGGGGCCCTTGAGAGAGTGGTCTTCTTCTTAAACCTGGCTGATGATCCTACAATCGAGAGGATAGCAACTCCAAGGTGTGCACTGACTGCGGCAGAGTTCCTTGCATATACTCACAACCTGCATGTTCTGGTCATCCTTACCGATATGACAAATTACTGCGATGCTCTCCGTGAGATCTCAACTGCCCGCGAGGAGATACCAGGACGTCGCGGGTATCCGGGGTACATGTATACTGACCTTGCAACAATTTACGAACGTGCAGGGCGTATCAAGGGCTGTTCTGGCTCAATCACTCAGATTCCCATCCTCACAATGCCAGATGATGATATCACCCACCCTGTTCCTGACCTGACTGGTTACATCACCGAGGGACAGATCGTGTTATCACGTGACCTGTTCAGGAAAGGTATTAATCCTCCTATTGACGCACTGCCATGCCTTTCAAGGCTTATGAACCTTGGGATAGGACCAGGGAAGACAAGGGAGGATCACAGGAATGCTGCAGACCAGCTTTATGCCTCCTATGCTTATGGAAGGGACCTTCGAAGACTGGTAGCCATCGTCGGTGAAGAGGCACTTTCAGACCTGGACCGGGATTACCTGAAGTTTGCAGATCACTTTGAGAAGAGGTTCATATCCCAGGGCAACGTGGACCGGAGCATTGAGACGACCCTGCAGATCGCCTGGGAACTTTTCGGCCTGCTCCCGGAAGGAGAACTGAAACGGATAAAAGAAGAGTATATTGAGAAATATCGGGCTTTAATTATGACCGGGGAGTAGTCCATGGAGCAGGTAAATCCTACCCGGATGGAGCTGATGAAGAAGCGGTCACAGATAGTGCTGGCTGAACAGGGCCGGGATCTTCTGAAGGAGAAGATGGAGGCTCTTATCCAGGAATTTTTAAAGATCATGG
>JAAYPD010000399.1 GCA_012520015.1 Methanomicrobiales archaeon | reverse complement strand
TTATGCATCTTGACAATCTTGAAATTTTGGCAGAAGGGGATCTGCGAAAATTTCAAGATTGTCAAGATGCATAACCAGGTGTTTTTTCGCAAAATTCAATTCTTTTATGATCTCTTCCGGACTTTGCCATACAGGGGTATGAAGACCGAGGTCCTGGTAATTTCTTGTAAATTCAATGTGCCTCTGAATAAATCCGACTGCACTTACAATTTTCTCAAGGAAATGTCCGGTTTCAGAATCGATCGGTATCTCCTTAAGAAGTGCCAGGTAACTCGTGATAATATGAATCTGGTTTAAAATATCATGCCTTGTAACATTGGAGAGGAGGTTAAGCTTTCTGTTAGCAGATGCAAGAGCTTCAACCGTCTCTCTCAAAGTCTCAGAGTATCGTTCAAGGTTTTCTTCGCCTCGTTTCCGTTCGGTAATATCCGCTATCAGGGCTAGGGCTGCAGGATTTCCTTTATATGAGATAATAGTAGCCTGAACTTCTGCATCGATGACATTGCCATCTGGTCTCAGGATCCGTATCTCACATGGTTCAAGCAACTCTCCCTGGAATCTCTTCTCGTACTGGGATCTGGCAAATGAACGCATTTCAGGCACAACAAAATCAAGTACATTTCTCCCTACAATTTCTTCGTTTGCCATCTGCATTGCATGTGATGAGTTATCGTTCACAAACAGTATGGTGCCGGTTTTGTCAAATACCATGAGATTTTCAGGAAGGCTGGTAATCAGCACCCTGTTAAAAGTCTCGCTTTCCAGAAGTTTTTGCTCGCTCTCTTTTCTTCTGGTAATGTCTGTAACTGCTCCGGCGATGTTTTGTGGTTCTCCCTCTTCATCAAACCCGGTTATTTTCCCCCGGATATAAACCCAGATCCATCCATTTTCAAGGCTTTTTATCCTGATTTCACTTGATACGGCCTCTTGTGCTCCACCCTTTAAAGAGTGAAAGAAGGACTGTGTTATGTCCCGGTCATCTGGATGAACATATTGAAGGATGCTTGTGAGAGGGTATACCTCCCGGTTTATAGAAAGGCCAACCATCTGGATTAAGCGGGGTGAGAGGGAGATTGTATCTCCCTGGATGTGGTAGGAGAAAAATCCATCATCGCTGGCATCCATGATCCTGCCAAGTTTTTGCGTAAGCTGGCGAAGCTCTGATTCTACATGATGTTGGGTGGTTATATCTTCAACCAGGACATAGAATCCTTCTCGCACCTCTTGTTCTGAAAAGATTACCGGCACGGCCATCATCCTCAAATAAAGCATATCAGAACTGGCAGGCTGTTTTCGCTCAGATGATCTAATTTTTGACACGTCATAAGACATCTCCGTGGTAAATGCCTCGCGGTTCTGGATTTTCTTTTTAATTATGTCTGAGAGATTCGGATCATCCCTGTATGAGTACCTGGCAAGATCAAGCGGATCCACTATTCCAAACATGCTTAGGGCTGCTGGGTTTACCTGTATCATGGTGTCATCTGGATCAAACAGAATTATTCCAATCGGGCTTGTGAGAAATATGGCATTGAGTCGCTCCTCGGACTGGCGGATCTCATCCTGGGCCAGGATTATGGATGAGATATCCTTGCATAAACAGAAATAGGACTTTTTCCCGTTCCACGTTCCGGGGGTTATTTTTGCTTCCATTATGATCTTTGAACT
>JAAYPD010000398.1 GCA_012520015.1 Methanomicrobiales archaeon | reverse complement strand
TTGAAAAGCCGTTTTCAGCCGGTTCATCCCTTTTCCTCCATGTACCTGATGACCGTCCCAATATCCTTGTCACCCCTGCCTGACAGGTTTATGACAAGGATAGTGTCTTCTGATAGTTCAGGTGCCAGTTTTCGTGCAAAGGCGATGGCGTGTGATGATTCAAGTGCAGGAACAATACCTTCCATCCTTGAGAGGTATAAAAATGCCTCAAGTGCCTCGTTATCGGTTATTGTTGTGTACTCAATCCTGCCGGAATCCTTGTGCATCGCATGCTCCGGGCCTACTCCAGGGTAATCAAGGCCTGCAGAGACTGAATGTGACTCGACTATCTGCCCGGACGAATCCTGAAGGAGATAGGAGTAATTACCATGCAGAACACCGGGTCTTCCCCCGCAAAGAGATGCACCATGTCTCCCGCCAGGGCCCTCTCCTCCGGCTTCAACCCCGTACATCCTCACACATCTATCTTCAATAAATGGATGAAAGATGCCGATGGCATTGGATCCTCCCCCGATACATGCGATGATGACATCAGGAAACCGGCCTTCTGATGCCAGAATCTGTTTTTTTGTCTCATCCCCGATCACCCGCTGCAGATCCCTTACCAGAGTGGGATATGGATGGGGCCCTGCCACGGTTCCGATGAGATAATGGGTATCATACACCCTTGCAGTCCAGTCGCGTAATGCTTCGTTCATGGCATCCTTAAGCGTTCTGGTTCCACAGGTAACCGGGATGACTCCTGCCCCCATCATTTTCATTCTGGCTACATTGAGGGCCTGCCTTGAGATATCCACCTCACCCATGAACACTTCCACCTCAAGGCCAAGGACGGCTCCGGCAATTGCAGTCGCAACTCCGTGCTGTCCTGCACCTGTCTCGGCAATCAGCCTTTTTTTGCCCATGTGTTTTGCAAGGATTGCCTGGCCAAGTGCATTGTTCAGTTTATGTGCACCGGAATGGAGGAGATCCTCACGCTTGAGGTAAACCCTGCACCCAAGATCCCGTGAGAGGTTTTTACAAAAGGTCAGTGGTGTTTCCCGGCCGGCATAGGTTGTCAGGTATTCCCTGAGTTCTTTTTGAAATGCAGGACCCGGGAAGATCTTCAGATACGCATCCTCCAGTTCTTCAAGGGCACACATGAGCGTTTCAGGGACAAAGCACCCGCCATAGTCTCCAAGCCGGGTATCAAGCTTCATCGTGCGCCTTCCTTGCATTCTTAACAAATGCCATTACTTTTCCGGCATCCTTAATTCCTGTTGATGATTCAACACCTGAAGCAACGTCAACTGCATATGGTCTTAGCTTTGCAGCTTCCCTGACATTGTCCGGGTTTAATCCCCCGGCAAGTATTACTGGTATTTTTGACATGGAAATGATGTTTTTTGCATATTCATGATCATAAGAGATCCCTTTTCCCATACTTGAGTCTACGATAACGGCATCTGCGGACCCGGGTATCGGATCACCTGTTCTTATGACCCTGATAACCTGGTACGGACGGTATTCAGGGAGCTTATGCGGATGGGATATCTGTATGGCCGTTGGCTGAAGTGTGAGCACAAGGGCAAGCTCACGGACCGAAACAGTGTGGGTTACACACACCCTTCCAATATAAGGTCCTGCTGCCCTGAAGATCTCTCTGGCTTTCTCCACCGGGATCGAACGGGGTGAATCTGAAAACAGGACTACTCCGATTGCATCCGCTCCGGCCTTGTCAGCAAGGCGGGCATCCTCAGGTCTTGTGATTCCACAGATCTTTACGCGTATACTAATCCCTCCAGTCGCTTTCGTGGATTACCTGAGGACATTATAGCTGAACCGATAAGAAACCCGTCTGCGAACCGGCTCATAAACCTGATATCACAAGGCCAGGTAATACCGCTTAATGATACCACTGTCCTGCCTGCCTGACGGAGGAGGGGGGCGATCCGTATCGTCGTGGTGAGATCAGTTTTGAATGTCCTGAGATCCCGGTTATTAACTCCGATGAGCTCAGCAC
>JAAYPD010000397.1 GCA_012520015.1 Methanomicrobiales archaeon | reverse complement strand
ATGTCCCTGCTTTACCTGGATGTCATACGCAAGGTGACTCATTTGATGAAATTATTGAAAATGTCAAAGATGCAATTCAGTTATATATGGATGTATTATCTGAGGAATCAACCATATCACCCGTCAATAGTCGCTCTCAAATTGTAGAAGTATCTATATGACACATTTACCAGTGGTTTCTGGATTTGAAATGGTAAAAATACTAACACGATTTGGATGGACCCCGAAAATACAAACCGGAAGTCAGTACATCATGAAAAAACAGGGTTCAACCTTCAGAATTGTAATCCCCCAGCATAGGGAATTACACCCGGGTATCATTCATCAGATCATGAAAGAAGCAGATTTGAGCATTGAGCAAATAACAAAATATCTATAATCTTTTATTCCCTCCATATTTGAGTGAAAACGATTTTCAGAATTTTTCAAGGTATATGCATGGTACAGCGTATCTGTGTTTTTCGCATCCATATCCAACACAATCTTCTTCCTTCCTCTCCAGGGTATACTCATCATCATTCGGGTTTATCCACTCAGGGGAGTACCCGACAAAAAAATCCCTTCCACATCTCTTTCCTGACTCCTGCTCAAGGACAGGCAGAGGGATCTCCTCTGTCACACCCGGATAAACCGTGGACTCCAGGACAACGATCGCCCCCTCTTTCAGGTTCTGCCCAACTGTCTTTGCAGCACCCGTGACCGGGCCATGATCCCGATCTTTTACTTTTGTAACCGGAGTAGGGACACAGATCATGATGATGTCCGCCTCCAGGATAGTCTTCGGATCGGTCGTGGCCCTGACCTTTGAACCAGAGGCAATGATCGATTCAGTCTTCCTTTGGTCAATGTCAAAGCCGATAACAGGCAGGTGTTTTGCAAAGGCTTCTGCCAGGGGAGTTCCAACATAGCCAGGACCAACGACGCAGATGGTTAATGGGGGCAGTGGTTTTTGTGTCATGAAAATTGCTATTTCCTGACCAAAATTGTTCATTATTTAAAAAATTACTCATGCGTTACTTGAATGATGTGAAAAATACGAAGTTTATTTGAGTTTTTATATTTTCACGATATAATCTTTTCATATATATAAATCGTATTTATATGGACATCGTTCAATTTCCATATTAGTCAGATATCCGGTCTAAATTTATGAAACTGAGTAGGGAAAGATAAAATCACAACTATTGGTGAAATGATTAACCAGTAACCTGCTCCAGAATACTGGTATTGATATCATGCATTTTCCACGTCAATCATAACCTGCCATACAGCTTATGAGCTTGTTCAATAGTCATGATATGAGTAATTTCAACCCATTTTTCCGGAGTATCTGAATGAATCAGGTATATTGCAGTAAAAGACCGGGATATATGGATGCGAAAAACATCCATCTCTTTTGTTTGAAGTAGTTCCTTATCTCCGACTCCACCAGGATATGGATCATCCATTAAAACTGACAATTTTTCCTTGACGATTCGTTGGGATTTTTTAGGGAGAGAAAATAAAAAAGTCGCAGCACTTCGCCTGAACCGAATAGAATAAGTCAAAAATCGATAT
>JAAYPD010000396.1 GCA_012520015.1 Methanomicrobiales archaeon | reverse complement strand
CAATTAGTATTACCAGCTTTTTGTCAGGCCAATACCAGAATTTGCCCCTTTATTTCAACCTGTGAAGCAGATTTCGAAGCTATTCTTCCCGGTAAACTTAAAAAACAGGAGAAACCCACCACTCATGGGGATGATGTGTTGCTCTCTGACTCCGGCAAAGGAGAGGAACACCTCAGTCGGCTGGTAGAGACGCTCCGTCTGCTTTCAATTCCGGTCCTCCCGGCAGGGCACACGACAGGCCCGCGGTTTATAAGGCTGAAGATAATACCTGATCTCTCCAAAAGAGTCACTTTTTCCAAGGTTGCAAACCGGGCGGTTGATATCCAGCTGGGATTATCGCTCCCGGCCCCTCCTCTTATCCAGGCTCAAAGCGGGTATATCAGCTGTGATGTGCCACATGATGACTGGAAACCATCTGATGTCAGATCCATGATCAGGGATGGAAAAACATCATCCAGGTCAGTCTGCCCGTTTCCTATCGGGAGAGAGATTGACGGATCTGTTATGATGGGCGATCTGGCAGATCCGGTTATGACCAGTTGTCTTATCGGAGGGACATCAGGTTCAGGAAAGAGTGAATTAATCCGGTCACTTGTGGTCGGTATCAGACTTATGAACACACCAAACCCTGTTTCATTCATTCTTATTGATCCTAAACGGGTAACATTCACAGATTTTGTCTCGTTTCCATCACTTTTCATGCCAGTAATTATGGATCCTGATAATGCAATGGAAGTTCTTGAAGCGTGTGTTAAAGAGATGGAGGAGAGGTATATGCATCTGGAGAAGACGGGCTACACCAACATTTCCGATTATAATATTGGGCAACCTGAACCTATGACCCGCGGGATTCTCGTTATCGATGAGTACGCTGATCTTATTATGAACAAAACAACAAAAGAGGCTCTTGAGACTGCTATTTAAAAGATTGGGCAGAAAGGAAGGGCAGCGGGTTTTCATCTGATTCTTGCCACCCAGCGCCCGGATGCACGGATTATTACAGGTGTGATTAAGGCAAATCTTCAACTTAAAATTGCACTTAAAGTGACTTCTTCAACAAATTCACGAATTATTCTGGATGAATCCGGAGCAGAATGTCTGGCCGGGTATGGAGATATGCTCATTGGTGGCAGTGTTCCTATCCAACGATTACAGGGATCTCTGGTTTCAGATGGTGATTTTTGGTAGTGGCCTACTTTACAACTGGAGACGAGTATTCTCCTTTTGACAGGATTTACTTTGACTATTTGGATTAAAATCGGCTAAAAGAACAAAATTATAACAGATTGGCATCATCAGTTATATTCTGGGCCACTACCTGATTTTTCAGCTTGCTGCAATGATACACAACATCAATTGCTTCAAAGGGAAAATTAAAGAAATTTTTAAAAATTCTCTGCAATATTAGGTCACAGTAACCCCATTCCCTACGGTGATTCTTTTAAACTCACCTCCCATGATCTGCTGGTATGGAATAATCACTGGTATTCCATCTTCCTTCACATGAACATCAGCCTTTACCCCATATACATCTGCAATGTTCTCTTCTGTCAGAACTTCATTTGGCATACCAGAAGCGTGGACAATCCCGTCTTTCATCAGGATAATCCTGTCAGAGTACCTTGAAGCCATGTTCAGATCATGAACAGCCATAAGTGCAGTAATCCCCTGTCTTGAGACAAGTTCAGCAACGATCCTCATGACATCTAGCTGATGCCAGATATCAAGATTTGAAGTTGGTTCATCCAGAAGCATCAGTTCTGTATCCTGCACAAGGGCCCTTGCAATGAGAACTTTCTGTTGCTGTCCTCCGGACAGTTCATTAAAAGAATGATTTGCAATATCTTCAAGCCCGAGCAGTTCAATGACATCCCAGACACGGTCCTCGTCATAATCAGAACCCATCCATCCAAGATGAGGCCTCCTCCCCATGAGAATTACATCAAAAACAGAGTGAGGGAAAACCCTGACCGAACTTTGGGGAACATATGATATCTTCTTTGCAAGGTTCATCCTCCCAAGGGACAAAATATCCTCACTATCAATCAGTATTACTCCTTTCTGCGGTTTTAGTATCCGGTCAACACATTTCAGGAAGGTGGATTTGCCTGAACCATTCGGGCCAAGAATAGAAACAAGCGACCCCTTAGGCACATCCATGCACATTCCGGACAGGATAGGCACCGACTGGTAAGAAAATTCAAGGTTTTCAACAAGTAGTTTAATGTTCATTGCCAGAACTCCTTTCTTTTTCCTTTCAATACAAGGTACAGGAAGAACGGAACACCAAGAAGTGCAGTCATTATACCGGTTGGAATGATCGTAGGACCAATAATGTTCATGGCAACCGCATCTGCACATATAAGAAGGCAGGCACCAATGATACCAGATGCAGGAATAAGAATACGGTGATCGGTTCCGATAAGGATCCTGGCCATGTGTGGTGCTACAAGCCCAATAAATCCTATTGTTCCGGTAAAACAGACAATAGTTGCAACAAGCATTGAAGACACCATCATCGTAAGCATCCTGACCTGGTTTGCATCAACCCCAAGACTTTTCGCTGTGTCATCCCCGATGGTCATCAGGTTCAAATCCCGCGCCTTTACAAGGAGAATCGGGGTGCAAATTGCAAATATTCCAACAAATAATCCAAATTTACTCCATGAAAAAGCAGAGAGATCCCCCATTCCCCAAAGCGACATTAGTCTTAACTGCTCATCATTGGCGAAATAAGCCATGAGTTGGGAAAGCGATGAAAACAGGTAATTTACTGCAATTCCAGCAAGAATTAAAGTCTCAGAAGTAGCTCCCTTAAGACTTGCCAGGGACACAATAAAAAAGGAACAAAGCATTGCAAACAAAAATGCATTTACAATAAGAAGATAAGCTCCTCCCACGATCGCAATGCCAAACACAGCCGCAATTGCCACACCAAAATGTGCTCCTGCAGAAATCCCAAGAGTAAACGGACTTGCAAGGGGATTTTTCAGAACCGCCTGCATGACACAGCCGCATATTCCAAACCCAAACCCGGCAAAAATTCCACCTATTATTCTTGGAAACCTGATATTCCAGACAACCTGCTCAAAAACGGGATCCATGGTGATAAACTGGGGAAAAAACCTTGCAAGAAGTGTCTGGTACACCTGGGGAATGGTCATCCCAAGCGGGCCTAAAGTAATGATAAATCCGACTGCAAGAATGATGATGACGACGATGAGCCCGATAAAAGCGATTTTTCTTCCCATCAGCTGGGAATGTTCTCTTCTGACCTTCTCCAGTTTTTCATTAACGGTCATCCTGCCCCGGTCTGCGGTTTCGGGAACTGGCTGGTATTGATCACTCATTGTTCAAAGTTCCTTTTTTCCCACCACAGATGGGCCATCCATCCTTTCCTGGGCATAGATAACCGGCCATTATCCAAAGGACTCAGTTTTTCCTTAAGGTAATCCCTTATCACCGGAATTTTTTCAGGTTCGATATCTCTGCGTTCTGCCCACCATGTTACGGCCTCATCCAGGGAATCATAGGTGTGCATAGATTTTATCGGGTCCACCCGGATATTTGCATAAATGCCCATATCATGTAAAACATGAGCAATTACAATATAATCAAATCCAAATGAATCGCCGGGCTTATAACCGAGACGAATTTTTAATTCTTCATCCATCGGATGTCGGTCTGGTCCGGCAAACCATAAAATATGAACCGCCCTCTTCGCAGCTGCATCCAGTTTTTTAAGTCCATCTGCGAGATTAGGAAACCCCAGGGAGTTGGATGCAAAGACTATATCATGCACCTGTATATCCTTTCCTACCTCTACATCCTCCCACCTTTTACTAACAACTGAATAATTGGAAAGTCCGGCTTTAGCCATACCTTGTTTAAGATATGATGCCATCCCTGAAGAGGGTTCAATTGCGGTTACATGGGAGACATGCTTTGCCAGTGGAATGGCAAACCTGCCTGTTCCGGCACCCATGTCAATGACGGTGTCACCAGGAAGAAGATCCATAGCAGGAATTATCTCATCCGCTTCGTTTGAATTGGATACTGCCCTAAAAAAGGAAGGGGCTCTTTTATCCCAGTCAACCCCTGGTCCCCTCTTTTTTTGATGTAGCAAAGACCAGAGTTCATTGTAATTGACAAACGGGATCATACCTTTTGTGTCTTTGGGAACTGAAGGTACTCGGAATATTCAGTAAAAGCCCCATCTATCCCAAGGAACTTTTTCATAATTGCATCTCCTTCGGTATTAATATCGATATGGGTAAATTTGTCAGGGTAGAGCAACTTTGCCATGTAAAACATATTAATCAGGTTCCTGTCATGCGGGACACCGCGACAGTTTGGATATAGCACCTTGTATACCTTCTTCTCCTTTACTGCGGTAATTGACTGTAGTTCTGGAGAAGCAAGTATGAAATCAACCCCTGAGTCATCTGGTGAGGTACAGGCAACCATGATGACATCCGGATTCCAAGCGATTATCTGTTCAATTCCGACATTCACATTCCCGTCCGCGACATCCCTTGCAACATTGATGCCTCCTGCAAGTGTCAGGGGATCATAACTGTTATCAGTTCTTGTAAAGTCACGCCCCTCTTTTGCATCAAAGAACCCTTTCATGGCTCCACGCGGGGCAAAGTATACCGTCAGCTTTTCATCTTCCGGAATCTTGCCGGTTATATCTGTGACCTTCTTTACTTCCTGGTCAACAAAAGATTTAAGATCCTCAGCTTCTTTCTCTTTTCCAAGAACTGAACCAACATAAGAGATATGTTCTTTTATCCCCTCAATAGTATAATCCGGGCCAGCAACAAATGTAGGTGCACCAACCCGTTCCTGGATATCATCTGCTTTATCTTCCCAGGATGTCCAGAGGAAGACCAGGTCAGGTTTTAAGGAGGCCATCATTTCAAGGTTTGGAGTGTACCTGTCATTTGTCAGGGGAAGATCCTGTAGCGGAGTGGGAATAACACCATTCCAGCAAGCCTCACAAAGAATTTGTTTATCTTCTGTCATAGGGCAGAGACATCCTGACCCTATCGTACATTCATCTGACCCTTTTAACTTGGCTCCTTCTCCAAGGGCAATAACAATACGGGCATTATCCGCATTGTTTGTAATGATCCTTTCGATTGGTTTCTCGATGGTTACCGTTCGTCCTACCATGTCGGTTACTGTTCGCGGATATGTATCATCTGCCATAACCATGGTCACGGGCAGGAAAAAAGCCAATAATGCTAATGCCAAGATAATTTTTCTTAAAAGAACACTCATTTTACACCAAGTTAATCTTATTGATCCCCTGGTAACCGGGGATCATCATATGGGGTTTTACCTTATCTATAATAAATGATGTGAGAAATAAAAAATATGTAAAATTATCTGATATAATCAAAAAATTCATAATATAGTGTGTTGCACAACTCAGAATCCCCTCTCAATTATTATGCCAAAGTCAACCAAAAGTACTCGTTCAAGTCGTCAAATAGAGAGAAAATGCCGCTATGACGTAGGATTTAGAATTGTGACAGGCAATTCTCTTCCGGATCACTCAACAATCTCACGTTTTATCAAGAAAAATTGTTCGTTTATTGGACAACTCTTCATTTCTGTGTTGGCTCTTCTTAATGAAGCAGGATTAATCAATAACGCCCTTCTCGCCCTGGATGGAACAAAAATGAATGCAAATGCTTCACTTGGATCGAACATGACATATGAAAAGATTGAGTGAGAAATTCAAAAATATCTAAAAGGAGTTCAGGAAAAAGATGATGTTGAGTATCATCTTCACGGCCCAGTCTTTACAGATGATAATACCCCTACACCTGCTTCTATTGCTAAAGGAATTATAGAAGTGACATTGACTCCCTATGGCGGAAAAGTACTTACCAAAATTTTTCAAAATATTAGTCAAGCAACACCCTCTGATCTAATCATTTTTCTGTTTAAAACTCAATAATTATTTGGAATGAGACATAAATGATCGAATATGGTGTCAATCGTATTGGTAAGAATGTTCAGTTTTTTGAACCAGTAACGCTCGGTTTTCCTTCCCGTGATTATATCGGGAAGAAGGAGCATCCGGGTGTAATTATTGGTGATAATGCGATCATCAGGTCTGGCACCATCCTTTATGCAGATGTCAGAGCTGGAGATGGTTTTTCAACCGGGCATAATGTCCTGGTCAGGGAAAAAACAACCATCGGAAGTAATGTCTCTATTGGAACTGGTGTTATCATTGAAGGTCATTGCACCATTGGGGACCATGTCAGTCTTCAGAGTATGGTTTATATTCCGACAAATTCTGAACTTGGGAATCACGTGTTTATCGGTCCAAATGCTGTTCTTACTAACGATAAATACCCGCCCCATGGAGGAAAAAACCTGACCGGCCCGACGATACATGATCATGCATCAGTTGGTGCAAACAGCACGATTCTTCCGGGTGTAAAGGTGGGTGAAGGTGCCCTGGTTGCGGCAGGCTCAATTGTAACAAAAGATGTCCCTCCTTTTTCACTTGCGATAGGTTCACCTGCCCGGATAAAACCCCTCCCCGATGGAGCGGTTCCAAAGTGATCCCAGTGGCGCGCCCTTTTATCGGGCAGGAAGAAGCAGATGCAGCAGCCCACGTGATTCTGTCTGGCATGCTTGCATCAGGAGAGGGGGTAAGTAATCCTGGCACACTTTTGTGCAGATATTGAAAAGATAGTGGTGGTTCTAAGGTATAAACCGGAATACTCTTTGAAAGAAGGGTAAAGTGAGACTTTTTCATGGTGAAAAAAACAGGGTTAATCCCGGTCCCACCACCTGCCTGGAAATTTCTTATCCAGAATCCTGTACCCTTCCCCAATAGGATTAAGGCCTGCTGCTTTCATATCAGCATCAACCATGATCTTTACCAGTTCGGAGAATCTGATCTTTGCCTTCCAACCAAGTTTCTTCTCCGCCCGTGACGGATCGGCAAGTAATGCTTCAACCTCTGTCGGCCTGAAATATTTCTGATCGATCTTCACATGTTTTTCTGGATCAAGACCTGCATATGCAAAAGCCGCGTCTACAAACTCCTGCACCGTGTGGGTCTCACCTGTTCCAATGACATAGTCATCCGGGGCATCCTGCTGCAGGATCTGCCACATGCATTCCACGTATTCGGGTGTGAATCCCCAGTCACGCTTCGCCTCAAGGTTTCCCAGATAGAGGTACTTCTCTTTTCCGGCAAGGATGGCAGCAATGCCACGGGTGATCTTCCTGGTGACAAAAATTTCTCCTCTCCTTGGTGATTCATGGTTGAAGAGAATTCCGTTGCAGGTGAACATGTTGTAACCGTCGCGGTAGTTGCGTGTCATCCAGTATGCATAAAGTTTTGCGCAGGCATAGGGGCTTCTTGGCCAGAAGCAGCTATCTTCATTTTGCGGGGGAGCAACATGACCAAACATCTCGCTGGATGATGCCTGGTAGAACCGGATATCCGGGTTACTTCTCCGGATGGCTTCAAGTATCCTTGTGGTTCCAAGGGCGGTTACATTCCCGGTGTATTCGGGGGTTTCAAAACTGACCCTGACATGGCTTTGTGCACCAAGATGGTAGATCTCGTCTGGTCTGATATTATAGAGGACATTTGAGATCATCTCCGAGTCGGAGAGGTCGCCATAGTGAAAGAAGATTCGTGCGTCTGGATCATGTGCATCGACATATATGTGGTCAATCCGGTGGGTGTTGAATGTTGAGGCCCGGCGAACAAGTCCGTGAACTTCGTAACCTTTTGAAAGGAGGAGTTCGGCAAGGTATGATCCGTCCTGACCGGTGATTCCGGTGATAAATGCGGTTTTCCTGGGCATGAATTATTATTTATTATGTGCAGGGCAAGTTATTATATTTGGCAATAACAATATTATTTGAATATTTTTACAGAATAAACTATTATAACTCTAATTGGAACAATAAATGGTTAAAATAAGCATTGTTATTCCTTCATATAATAATGAAAAATTCCTTTCCGAGTGTATCGAAAGTGCATTGGTGCAGACATTTACAGATTTTGAACTCATTATAGTGGAGGGGGGTTCGAAAGATAATTCTTTAAATATCATTCAAAAATACGCGGAAATGGATACCCGGATTCGTGTTATCGTTCACCCTTTTAACATGGGAGTTTCTAAAGCAAGAAATGATGGGATTCTTGCTTCAAAAGGTGAATTCATCGCCATTCTTGATTCAGATGACATTATGTTGCCATCACGTTTAGAGGAATTATATACAGAAATATCTAAGGATCCAAGTTATGGGCTTGCCCATTCCGATGTATGTGTAGTTGACGAAAATGGAATAATAATTGGTAAAATTATCGGGAAAAAACATTTTTCTATGGGAAATATCTGTGGTGAAGTTCTTAAAAGGCGCGGGTGCCATATCGGATATCCGATGTTTCGGAAAAATTGTCTAATTCAGGCTGGATTGTATGATGAAAATCTTCGAGGTGGTGAAGATTATGATCTGTACACCAGAATAACACAATGTTTTCCAGTTGCCTATGTACAAAAACCTCTTATATTTTACAGGCGGCATGGGACCAATGCTTCCAGTAAACTTCAGCTGATGGTTGAGCATTATAAAAAATATCTCGATAAAACTTTTGAATGCGATAAAGAAGGGATATATGTGGGAGTTAAACCAGAAGCATATGCTCATTATTACATTGACAAAATGAACCTTGACTTTTTTGAAAGCAAAAAAAAATTTATATTCAACTTCCCCAAAAAAATAATCAATTTCATGATCCAAGATCCTGAATTTTTTGTAAGATCAATTTTTCCAGTTCTTACCGTCTGTCTTTTACGTATTGATAAGATTATCCGAAAAAAAGTTGCATCTTTATTTCATTTAAAATATGTTCAGGTTGGATGGTAGAATTTCAAATACCTATTTTAACAGGTTCCGCAAAATCATATACATAATTTGTAGGATTATTTTAGGAGATGAGGTATTATTGCTTTTTTTAAGATGAAATGTTGCGAAAAAAATGCAGATGTTTTTTTCCCTGCTCATCCGGGCTCCTTTCCCCGAAATTATCTTGACAAATTCCCTCAACGTGTTGAAAATTACTTAACCAGTCCAACAACTTGTGATCACACCTCAATTGAATTGGATGCCATGATATTGCCAGTTATGAAAATTGGTTTGGATTCACTCATTTCATATGAAAGTGTGTCCACTAAAGATATCTCCCCTGCCAAACCGGCAATTGACAATCCAGTGAGGTTTAAAGACTTGACTAAAGAGGCAGAAAATAAATGATCCCGATAGCGAAACCTTTCATTGGAGAAGAAGAGATTCAGGCAGTATCTAAAGTCATGCGTTCAGGTATGATTGCCAGTGGTGAAGAAGTAACTCTGTTTGAAAAAGAATTTGCAGAATTTTGTGGTACAAAAGAAGCTATTGCTACAAATAATGGGACCACTGCTCTTCATACCGGACTATTAGTTTGTGGAATTCGTCCTGGAGATGAGGTCATTGTCCCATCCTTTACTTTCATTGCTACTGCAACATCGGTCAGTATGTGTGGAGCTCATCCGGTTATGGTGGACATAAGTGAGGACTCATTTGGGATATCACCCGACGCAATAATCGAGGCAATTACACCAAAAACAAAAGCAGTTATGGGTGTCCATCTTTTTGGTCATCCTTGTAATATTCCGGCAATCATGGATATTTGTGAGGAACATCAACTATTTTTCATAGAAGACTGTGCCCAGGCACATGGAGCTACATATTCTGGGAAACAGGTCGGATCTTTTGGATCTCTTGGTTGCTTTTCATTTTATCCGACAAAAAATATGACAACGGGCGAAGGTGGAATTATCACAACTAATGATTCTTCTCTCGCTGCTCACGCCAGAAAGCTCATAAACCATGGACAGGAAAAAAAGTACCTTCACACAGAAATTGGTTATAATTATCGGATGACAAATATCTGCGCAGCTATAGGAAGAGTACAGCTTAAAAAAATTGATTCCATTAATTGTGCCAGAATGAGAAATGCCGCCTATTATTCAAAAAATTTATGCCATTCAGGCATCATAACTCCTCAAACTTTAAATCAATGCAGTCATGTTTTTCACCAGTATGTAATACGGGTTAAGGATGGTAAACGTGATGATCTGGCATCATGGTTGTTGAAACACGATATTGGGTCTGCCGTTCATTACCCGGTTCCGGTTCATGAACAACCTGTATTTTCCGGTTTATCAAACCCGCCTTGTCCGGTTTCATCAAGACTTGCACAAGAGGTGCTTAGTCTTCCGGTCTATCCTGGTCTTTCTGAAGATGAATTGAATTACATATGCAATGTAATTAACCGGTGGTCATAATGGATGTCGGGGTCATTGGAACTGGAGTGATGGGTCAGAACCATGTTCGGGTTTATTCTGAACTAAAAGAAGTTGATTCTGTTGTAATTTATGATGTGAATCCGGTTCAGGCAAAAAAGGTCGCATCTCTTCATAATGCGGACGTTGCAGACACATATGAATCCCTCTTTCACCAAGTTGATGCGGTTAGTCTTTGTGTTCCGACACCATTCCATTATGATGCTGCTCTGAAAGTTATCAATGCCGGAATCCATGTGCTTATTGAAAAACCGATCTGCCTCAATTCTGCTGAAGGAAAAAAACTGGCAGAACAGATTCCTGAAGATCTTGTAGTTGGTGTAGGTCATATTGAGCGTTTTAATCCTATCGTTGCAGAAATCAGCCAGATGATCTCTGATCCTCTTTACATTGAATTTAAACGACATAATCCAACATCTTCGCGGATTACTGGCAGCTCTGTTGTAGAAGATCTCATGATTCACGATATTGATATCATGTTTCACTCCTTGGGCTGTGACAATATTTCGGTGCAGGCAAAGGGAAATGACGATATCGCTGCTGCATTATGCATAAAAGAAAATACTTTAATTTATCTTTCTGCCAGTAGAAAAGCTTCAAAGAAGATACGCATGGTCCACATCGAACAGGAAGATATGACAATCCAGGGCGATTTTATGACCCAGGAGATATATGTATATCGTAAACCTGATCAATACACTTTTGATTGTGATCGATATGTGCAGGAAAACATTGTTGAGAAGGTTTTAGTTGGGAAAAAAGAACCTCTCCGCACAGAGTTAAGCACTTTTCTTCAATCGATAAAATCTGGAAAGGAATTCCCAGTCACACCTGAAGAAGCAATAAACAACCTTGAAGTATGCGAAAATATTAAAGGAATGTTCTAAGCATGACGCAATTATTAGCCGATATCTTTTATGAACGGGGCCCAATTAAAACGATTGGTGTAATTGGGATGGGGTATGTTGGTATCCCGGCTGCAGCACTTTTCGCCCAATCTTTTAACATGGTATATGGATTTCAAAGGGATTCGACAAGTTCTGGTTATAAGATTTCTTTATTAAATTCAGGAAAAAATCCTCTTAAAGGTGAAGAACCTGGTCTGGATGAACTTATTCATGATATCGTTTTAAACAAAAAGTTTGAGTGCACCTCGGATTTTTCAAAAATTTCTTTTTGTGATGCAGTAACGATTGCTATTCAGACACCCTTTTTAAATCCAAAAGATTTGATTCCTGATTTCTCAGCTCTTGAGGATGGAATCCGGCAGGTGGGCAAGTTTATTACCAGGGGAACGTTAGTAGTCCTGGAATCAACAATCACTCCTGGTACAACCGTCAACTGGGCGTTGAAAATATTAGAGGAAGAGTCTGGCCTTAAAGCAGGAAAGGATTTTGGACTTGCACATGCTCCGGAAAGGGTGATGGTAGGAAGACTTATACAAAATATTCAGGAACATGATCGCATTGTCGGTGGGATTGATGAAGTCAGTACGCAACGTGCAATGGAATTGTATGGGCCTGTTCTCACTTCTGGAAAGCTTATTCCAATGACTGCAACTGCTGCAGAAGTTACAAAAACTGCAGAAAATACATTCAGAGATCTACAGATTGCAGCAGCAAACCAGCTTGCTTTTTACTGTGAGGCCATGGGGATTAATTTTTATGATGTTCGGACAGGAATTGATTCTTTAAAAGGTGATGGGATAACTCGTGCTATTCTCTGGCCTGGTGCCGGAGTGGGCGGGCACTGTCTTACCAAGGATACGTATCACCTTGAGAGGGGTGTCCATATAGCAGAACACGAACCGGTTGATTTTCCCGTTGGGGTTGACTCCCTGTTTGTAACTGCCAGAAATATAAATGACTTTATGCCAAGGCATATGTTCCATCTTATGGAGAAAGGGCTTGCCCGAGCTGGAAAGGAGGTTAAAGGTGCAAAAATTGCACTTCTTGGCTGGGCTTTTCTTGCAAATACTGATGATGCCCGTAATACTCCTGCTGAACCATTTTTAGAATTATGTAAAGCTTCTGGTGCAGATATCCGGGTGCATGATCCCTGGGTGACTGAATGGCCCGGGATTGATATCAGCCAGGATTTGGAGTCGGTGTTATCCGGTGCCGATGCGGTTATAATTTTTACTGGTCATCGAATGTATTATCAGTTGGATCCTCATGATGTCCGTAAACTATCTGGATCATTGCATTGTGTGATTATTGATGGAAGAAATATCATCGATCCAGACGTTTTTATTCAGGATGGTTTTATTTACAAGGGTATTGGGAGAGGGGATAAGAATTCCCATCCCGTTTAACCGGTGCAAGTAATGGCTATTATCCTGTCAATTGTTGGCGCAAGACCGCAGTTTATAAAGTGTGCCCCCTTGTCTAAAAAAATCAGGAAGTGGTTCAAAGAAATTCTTGTCCATACCGGTCAGATTTAGATTATAATGAATGTAATTGTTTTAGATGTTCACCATCCAGAAGATGGCCGGGTTAACAGGCATATTAAGTATGTGCAGAGTCTTGATTATAATGTTATTCATATTAACGTTAACCGATATTTTTCTTTCCTAAAACCTGGGATATTTTCAAAATATGGTGAGCTTGGTCACCAGTTACAGGTTGGCGATTATTCGTCGTCGCTTCTGAACCGGATGGTTGTTCTTTTCATGCTGATATCTCCGATTATGGCATTGAGGATATATCAGATAGTCAGGAGTGAATTGCTGGGAAATGATGAAAGTATAATTATTCATGTGCACGATTATGAGCTCCTGATATCTGCGGTCTTTCTTCGTTATCTGCTTCCTGGCAGGGCGATGTTGGTGTATGACAGGCATGAATACCTGGAAATGTTAAAAGGGGAGCATCCCATTCTGGATTTGATACCCCGGTTTTTTGAGAAGGTAACAAAAAGATGGATTGATGGCCTTGTTGATATATCTGAATCTCATCTGGAGTTGATAAAAGAGTTATTCCCATACTCCAAAGCAGTTGTAGTTCCAAATTACCCCGATACCTCAGAGGTATCACCAATTGGTATCGAGACGAAATTACAGAATATTGAAGATGGAAAAATTTCTGTTGTATATTTTGGTTCATTGGATACGACTCTGGACCGTGACATCCCTCTCACTCTGGATGTTATGGAGATGGTTTTGCAGGCTTGTCCGTTATCCAAAGCTTATGTAGGTGGGATGACTTCGGATCCAGAACTTCTTTCCCGGTTCGAACAGTGTGAAAAACGATATCCTAATAGGTTTAAATATCTTGGATTTGTCTCGAATAATGAGGTGTTGAAATATACTGCAGAGGCAACGATAGGTCTTTTTCTGTTAAAACCTGGTAATTTTGTTAGCGGGTCGTCAAATAAGATATATGAATATCTGAATTTTGGGGTTATTCCAATTGTTAAGGGGAATATCGAGAATATGGATGATATATTACCTGAATATTCTTACGTATATCATAAGGATGATATGAACCAAAAAGTTCTTTCCGATTTGTTCTTATTAATTAGTGAGAAAATAAGAATGACTAAATTGATACACATCATTTTTAAAAAAGGGAATAATTTCAACTTTTCAACAATCAGAATAGAGTATTCAAAATTATATTCAAATCTATTAAATGAGCGGGGTGATTAAGATAAAAATTTCAATAAGAAATTTGAATCGAAAGTGGTTCATTATTTGTATTTTTATATCAGTTGTCTCTCTATATTTCATTATTGATGCAGCATTATATGCAAATAATACACATTATTTTCTTGATGAAGAGAATAAATATCCTCTTATTGATGGGTTTTATTATTTTGAATCGACAAACTTTTCGTCTGTAATGAATAAGGAATTCGATAATGAGGGTATTGTTCTTGTAAATTACAATGGAGATGTTGGAAAAGTCTATAACCCAGTTAGTATTTCTCAACATATTATTGGCCTTGTTCCATATTTAAATGATAATATATATGCCAATGAGAGTTTTTATAAAAACCTTGATTTTTTACTGGCGTATGGAGAATTGACTTGTGAGAATAATTTAGTCTTCCCGTATTTTTTTGATTGGCACCATAATAATGAAACTGCTCCCTGGTATTCCTCAATGGCTCAAGGACAAGCAGCATCGGCGTTTCTTTGGGGTTATCGTTTCTCTGGAGAAAGAAAATATTTAGAAGGTGCAAAAAAATCTATCTTCTCCCTTTTTGAAGAGAATTCTTCAAAAGGATTCATGAAAATGAAAAATAATGGTGTGTGGTTTAAAGAATATCCAAACTATGATTTTGAGGTGTTAGATGGTTCATTAGCAACAATAGCCGGGATTTATGATCTTTATAAAGCGTTGGATGATGTAGATCCAGAAAGAAAGATAGTTGGAGATAAACTTAATCTCTCATTAATAAGCTTTAAAAATTCTTCTCATGAGTTTGAAAGTATTTTATTTGGACATTATTATGATAATAAAAAGACTATAGTAAATCCGGGGTATTATTCAACGAATTTAAGGTGGTTAGACTATTTATCTAATTATGATGAAAGCCTGAATGAAATTAGAAACGATTATATCATGGAAGATTGCGGTTTCTTTAAAAAAATGATCATGAGGTTTTGGATGAGGTTATCTGGTTTTTATTATTACAAGATATTGCCTTATTCTAAATTATTTGCAGATTCGTATCTTAAATAATTCCATCCACATCCCAAAAATAATTATTCTCCAGATTGTATTTGAAAAAGGTTTTTTCCCTGTGACCATTTCATCAAAGTACTCAATCGCCTCTGGTTTAATAATGCCATCCGATTTCTTTATTGCATATTCAAGGTAGGTTCGAAAGGTATCCTGCTCCTCACACTTCATCCAGTGTTCTTCTGGGGTTACAAAACCCATTTTATCCATTCTACACCTTACTTTTTCAGGTAAATATCCCTTTAAAGAATGCCTCATTACATATTTAGTGACTGCATTTTTAATTTTATAATTATCAGGCAGATTGATGATATATTCTACAATTCTATGATCTAAGTACGGTACCCGTGACTCAATTGAAAAAGCCATAGAATTTCGGTCTTCATAATGGAGAAGAGCTGGAAGACTTGCCTGAAATGTCTGATGGTAACAATACCTTGTAAAAAGATCAATTCCCTTAACCGTTTGAGTTAATGATAAAGGAAAAGTGATTTCAGCTCCGATTTTCTCACGATCAAGCCATTTTGGGTCAATACTCTCTTTCTGATTCAAAAGGAGGATTTTTCTTCCAATTGAGTTATTTGATAGTATATAATAGAGTGAACTCCTGATAATATCTGAATAACTTCTTTTATGTCTTGTATTAAGTTCATTTGCTTCATGGAGTAGAGCAGGAATTTTTAATTGTAGTAACAGGCTTGCAATGAAGATATCATGGAAATAATGATATCCACCAATTGGTTCATCTGCTCCCTGACCATCTAATAATACTTTTACATTATTTTCTTTCGCAGTTTGAAATACTGACCATTGTGCATAAATGCTGGTTGATCTAAAAGGTTCATCCTGATGCCAGAGAATCTCATTCAAATCTTTGGCTAACCCATTAACATCAGGTATGACAAAATGGGCATCAATGTCCTTTTCCTCTAACACTGCCTTGATGAATTCCCGTTCATCCCATTGCTTCTGTTCAGAACATGCTGAAAAAGTTTTTTGATCCTGCTTAGGCGAATTATTTTCAGTAATTTTGTTAATGATTGAGACAATTGCAGATGAATCAAGCCCTCCGGAGAGGCAGGAACCAATGTTGACGTCAGATCTCAGGTGGATTTTTATTGATTCAGATAACTTCAGAAGATATGATTGAACACTCTGATCAAAAGGTTCTAAAATTAATTCACGGTTTATGGAATACCACTTTTGAATTGGGAGTGTATCCAGAATATCAGAAATTTTCACTATGAAATATTCTCCTCCCATGAGCTGATATACGTCCGAAAACATGGTTTCTGACGTATGATCTGTTATTCCATGGATGAGAAAGTCATATGCACGCTGACCATTAACAACAGGATTCCACCCCGGAATCATGGTAAAAGCTTTAATTTCTGATGCAAATGCAAGATATCCCTCGTGAGAGAACCAATAATACAGGGGTTTAATCCCAAATCTGTCACGTGAACCAAATAATTTACCAGTTTCTGTATCAAAAATGAGAAAAGCCCACATTCCTATGAAGTGGTTGAGGCAATTCAGGCCCCATTCATCGTATGCTGCAAGAATAACTTCTGTATCGGAATTTGATTGAAAAGTGTGACCTGATTTTTTTAATTCTTCTCTTAATTCGAGATAATTATAGACTTCCCCATTGTAGATAATCCAGTATCGGTTTTTATAACACATTGGTTGATGTCCCGTAGGAGAGAGATCGATGATAGAAAGACGGCGATGGCCCAATGCAAGTTGGTAACTTTTTTCTTCATCACCTGACATGGTTCCATTCGGGCAATATGGGAGATTTGAATGGAAAGTATCATATGGGGTATCTTCTCCGCCATATAATTTCGTCTCGATTTGTTGTTGTGTTTTATAAAAAAAGCATACCCTTCATCATCCGGACCACGATGCCTTATGGTATCACTCATCTTTTTCAGCATAGATGGGGAAATGTTATTTGAATTAATTGGTAAAATTGCAATTATTCCACACATAGTTAACCTTCATTTTTATATTAAATTAAAATAGATAATATCTGCTTAATCGGCGATCATTTTTTCAAGCATATATTTTATAAGAATCAAAAAATCTTGCTTCATTCTAAATTGTTGCTCACCACAAATCATAAGCAAAAATTTCGCTATATATTTTTCTCTATTTAAAAACATGTATTAATCTGAAAGCTGTAAAACTATTTTTTGGTTGTGTGTTGTTCATCGACTTCTATGTTTGATAATATGTCAGGGCCTCTCTGGCAATTTTTATAGGATCATGCCAGTTATTTGCATATTTATGTCCATTTTTCATATAACTCTTTAATGAATCTGGATCTTCAATAAAATATTCAATATTTGATTCAATATTATCAATTGATACGTTGATCATTGAATTCTTCAAATCATCAGCCATTTTATCCGGTATGTATACCAGGTCTTCCTCCCTGATAAACGATGCCACTGCTTTTCCCATGGACATAGCTTCTATGGCAAATGCTCCATACCATCCCGCAAGTAACTGATCTATGATTAAATCAGCTTTTTGATACATTCTCATAGCTTCTTCATGGGGCATATTCTGGATCAGGATAAAATCGAAAGAATTGTTGTGCTTTTCTTTTAAGCTCTCAATTGCCTTTAATAGATATGGTGTCCCTTTCGCAACTGGCTCGGTTGGGGCATGGACTATGGTTATTTTATCCTTATCAACTGGATTATTTTTATTGTTGTCTATTAAACCTTGGTTGTGAATTGTATAAGGCATAAAAGAGGATTTTTCTTCTGGCAAAAAATGTAAGAGATCAGGATTGAGTGCAAAAAAGTGTTTCGCGTATTTAGCAAATTTTGCGATTCGTTTCCTCTTTTGAATATCTCTACTGACATCATTGCACCATCCCCCATAACAGTTATCGTGGTGACAAGGAGAAATTGAGCGATGATTTATCGTCCAATCTTTCTGTCTTGCGTCACATCCATTGTATGTTACAACAATCTTTGATTTGTTTGAGTAAAATGGAAGTTCAAGATGTTCAATACCCAAACTTGGAAAGTCAAAAAGGGTTCGACCAAAATTAAAATGAAAAACATCATATCGTGAACGAATTTTCATAAATGTACGTATTTTATGTAATTTGTATTGTATTTCAGATTTTGAGAGGGGTTCGTTTCTTCCTACGAGTTGTGTTGGAAAAGGAATTTCTATATCTGCTTTGTATTTATAAGGATTGCTATCTGCAATTAGCACCTGGCTTGTATGACCCAGCCTTCGCTCAGCCTGGGATAAACCCCAGGAATTACCACCTGTCGAAGTGGGAAGATGAAGGATTTTCATTAATTATCTACCTAATACTTGCTTAATTGTTGTAGTTAATCCTTCATCTAACGTTACGACAGGTTTGGCTAAATTCTCTATCATGAACTGGTTATCAGCGATCAAATCATTTACTGGGTTGGGATCTCTCTCTATTGTGGGTTTTTTGTTTATTTTTTTACTAATTGTTCTGATCAATTCTCCAAAAGTAATTATTTCTGATCCAGCAATATTTATGATATTATTTGTCTTTATTTTCAACAATTGAACACATGCGTGAGCTGCATCGGAAACATATATTGGATTGAATTTGAATCCATCATCTCCTGATATGGTGACTTTCTCCCCAATGTCAATATTCTTTATTAACCGTGGAATGAGCATTCCTTGTTCCTGTAAAGGGCCATATATAAAAAATGGACGAATAATTGCAAAAGATGTAAATAGTGATTGAAAATTCCGTAATAGAATTTCCGCTGCAATTTTACTATCTGGGTACATTCCATGTGGGTTTGTGATTGAGATATTCGATAATTCATGAAGTGGTTCTGGTGATGGGGAATAAACACTCCCAGTAGAGGCATAATAAAAGGATTTTACACCATGAGATAGACCCCAATGAGCTAAAAATACCGGAGCGACGGTATTTATGATAATTGTGTCCATAGTCCCTCCAGGAAAGTCTCTAAATTGGCGACTTTGCGCAAGATAATAAATTACATCGATCTGATCTGGCAAACCATTTCCATCGTTCGCTGATAAGTCATAAACTATTGGAATTACATTTTTTTTATCATTCCAAATAACTGACTTTTCTTCGTTTCGAACCAATGCATATACTGTATGGTTTTTTGAGAGCTCATCTGTTAATTCTCTTCCTAATAGACCTGTGCTTCCTGTTATTAAAATATTCATAATAATCCCTTTTATCAATCAAACAATTTACATTTTTCGAGTATAAATATATATGAAAAATTGAACATAAAATTTATTTAAACATTATTATCATTTTTCGGTAATTTATTTTCTTTTAGGGGAGATGTGATTATTGGTGACTGTTTTACATAATCAGATAAAATTGGATGGAATAAATTCATGAGATCAATATTATCTCCTTTTATTATCTTATCGTAAACTGATGAAAATAAATATTGCCCTGTTTTATATGAATGGTACTTTTCTGCAAAGGATCTGCTGGCTTTGCCTATTTGTTCTCTCATAAGCGGATTGGTTATAAGAATTCGAAGATTATCTAATAGGTTTTCAGGACTTGTTGAGATGATTGGACACTCATTTAAATATGAAAACCGTCTAAAAACCCTTGTAATTTGCTCATTTTCAAGATTGGATAATACTGGTAAACCTGTTGCAAGTCCCTCGATTGCGCTCATCGCATATCCCATTAATAGTTGGTCAACATGGATGTCAGCTGTTGGCATCACTTTCCTAATGTCTTCATTTGAAACTTTTTCCATGAGTAATAATTCAATCATCAATCCCTCATTCCGTAATTTGTTCACTGCATCAATTAAGAATTCGGTTCCTTTACATCCTCTGTGATTCGGGGAATGAAATATTTTTACTGGTCCGTTAACTCCGTTATTTTTTGAATATTCAATTTTTGGTGTCCATAAATCTGTATCGATAATATAGATTGCATAAGGAAGACAATCCCAACGTCCGATTCCATCAAATTGAAATCCTGTGATTATGCAATCTGCATATTTACTCCAGCAGTTAATTTTTTCCCGTATTATTTGTTCTTTCATAGCTCCATCAGGATAAGAATGTAATAAACCAAATTTCCAAGACATATCAATTATTGAAGAATACATTTGATAATCTGAACCATATGGGAGAATTATAATTTTAATTTTTGCAATTTTTAGACATAATGGTTCTATCCACCAAATTGGAAAATTACCAAGTGGACCACCTGAAAATGGTAAATGGACTACTTTTGCATTTTTTATTATAAATGCAAAAGCGAAAATCGGTTGTAGAAGACAGCCCAATCTTTTTCCTGGTATCCAGAATGGAACCAAATCCTCAAAATATAAATCAAAATCTTCCTTTTTATTAATTGAATAATGTCCTGCCATTAATGTTAGTGATTCTAACCCTAATTTTTTTACTGAATGGGACCAATATTTATTATTTATTATCGGTTCTGGACACCATATGTAATACTTATTTTTTTTTAGTTATTAATATTGAATAAATCACCAAAAATGGCACAGACAATAAATATAATAAATCTCGTATATTTATTAAAATTTTAGTTGTGCTTTTATGAGTCATAATAAGAATCAAGCCATTTATATGTCTGTGATAAACCTGTTTTCAGATTAGTTCCTGGGGCAGAACCGAACAACCTTCTCATTTTTGTTGTATCGGCAACAAAGTTGCCGATTTCACCTGGTCGCGGAGGCAAATAATTAATTTTCGGTGAGATGTTAAGAATGTCAGCAGCAGTTTCTATCACTCTTTTAATCGTGGTTCCCGTTCCCGTTCCCATATTAAAGATTTCATTATTTACATTTTCACTTTTAATACCTTTAATTATAAAATCAGCGATATCTCCTACATATACGTAATCCCTTACCTGAGTTCCATCTCCAAGAATATCAAATGTTCCGGTATTTTTTAATTTATTGTAGATCATTGGAATCAGAGCCCCGCTATCTGGAAGTTGCCACGGCCCATAAATGTTGAAAAATCTGAATACAATGTAATTTAAGTTGAAAATATCATTATATACTCGCAAATAATTTTCGATGGCGTATTTTGAAACTCCATACGGTGTTTTCGGGCTGCATGGATGCGCTTCATCAACCGGGCTTTTATTTACATCCCCAACAATTGATGATGCCGAGGAAAAAATCATCTTTTTAATGCCATATTCCTTGGCGGCATCCATAATATTGAGGGTACCAACAATATTTATCTGGGCATTGATAGTAGGGTTTTTTAATGAGTAAGGTAGAGAGCTTGCTGCAAGATGTATGATATAATCAGAATCCTGAACAATCCTTTCAACCTGGTTGTATTCTAAAATATTTGCAGGATGCACCTGAACATCATCAATTACATCCTCTTTTATATCTGATGCTACGATTTCACAATTTTCATTGATTAATGCATTAATCATATTTCTGCCAACAAATCCTGAGGCTCCAAAAACTGATACTTTCATGTTTTCCCATAATAAATTGCATTTAAATAGATATAAGGTTGATTAATAATTTGAATGAAATCTAATGATTTAATTCAGGTTCTGCACCTTTGGCTAAAAAGACCAAATAATTTTGTAGAGAAGTAATATTATGATACAATAAGACCAATTGAAAATTGAGTTCTCGAAAATCCCTTGAGATTTCCATGAGGGTGCGAAACGCGGAAAAAATTAACTTATTCATCGTTTTAAAGATTTCCGATAGTTCTGGATTCATTTGGTATTGCGTAATGTTAAAAATGTATCAGAGTTTAAATTTCGAGTACAGTTATGACTTTCAAACCCCTTCAATTGAAAACTTTTAATTATCTTTTTTGGTGTCAGAATGGTTTTATGGAATGGATCAACAGCACCTGGAGGGATGAGATATACCGAATTATCATTTGCTAATAGGTATCTGAAAGCATTCGTTCCGGTTTTAAATGTTGTAAATAATCTGCCATAGAATGTTCGAATTTTCCAGAGTATTGGATTCCCTACGTCTGATGACCAGATAATTACTACACCACCAGGAATAAGTATCCGCCTAATTTCTTTAATTGTGTCTTTTAACGAACAGAGATGATCCAGACTGGTTGCAAAAATTATAGTTGAGAAGAAATTATCTGGGAATGGAATAAATTCTGCACAACCTTTTATCAGAAATCCGAAAAATTTTGATTCTTCCAAAGGATCAAGTCCATAAAAGGCGCTTTCATCATCCTTGAAGTTTAGATACCCCGGAATTTCCATGGGTCCACAACCGATATCAAGGATATTTCCCTTTCTATAATGGGCAACGACGTAGTCTCTGAAATGCATAACATCTTTTCTATCGGTTAGGGATATTGATGCTTCTGGCCAGAATAGATAAGATAACAAACCATTGTTGTTTAATACATAGTAAAGGGGGTAATCACGTGGGAAATGTGTAGAAAGGAGTTTTTTATAATCATACTTTATTGATTTTTCTGTTAATTCGTAAAGAAAACCACAATTAGGACATGTGGTTCTGTTCTCCTCTGCGGGCGTCAGAGGAAAATATCCGCAATTTACACATCTTATTAAAAAGTCGTGAGGTTGAGTTAGATCCATACTTCATGTACAATTGGTGACTTAATAGTTAAAATTGTCTCTTTAATGTCAAGTTTGAAATGAGAAGATGTATACCACAGCCCAATTGAACAGTCTGATCGTTTGATATTGAACACCCATACCGTTGAAACTAAGCACCTTCAACGTTCAGTTGAACACTTTCAAAAAAAGAGAGTAATTGTACATTCAAACATTATTCAGGTTCAACAGATCTCTCAATCTTACGCAATGAATCACCATTCAGAATGGTAGTGTATGCATTATGAACAAACCCTTAAAATTTCCTTTCAGACAACCACAATATTTCCATACATTATCACCATTAACATAGAAATAAGTAGTACATTCATCGGGACTATTTATTAATATACATGTTATACCATATCTCACAGGTTAGCAGATTCCAGAGCACCCCATAATGCAGATCCAACCTGGGATTGGGAATAGCCCTCAGTATCTTCTCTATATATCCTTTTTGAATATAACCCTCCCTGATAAGATTACCTTCACAGAGAATATTATCAGCCATCTCTCTTCCCTCCTTCAGATACACATCATATGTCCCACTCGCAAAACCCTGTTTTTTCTTCTTAAGAACCTCCTTAGGGAGAATATCCTTCATTGCCATCTTTAAAATATATTTACCGGCAGGATCCTTTATCTTCATTGATGTTGGGATGGTGAAAGCAAAATCAACAAGATTTGTATCCAGGAACGGAACCCAGCTTTCAACAGAGTGTGCCATGCTCATCCGATCATCAACAAGAAGAAAATCATCAATCATCTTCTCACGGAAATCAGCAAGCATCAGGTTATCAAGAAAGGATTTATTATTTGCAAAAAAAGGCTGATAAAACTCTTTAATAGTTGTCAAATCTTCAACCAGCATTCGTTCACCATAAATCTTCTCAAGATAATCACCCTGGAAAACCTTGTCCTGAGTCTGGGTTATAAGATAAAGATCAACATCACTATTGATATGGCGAATCATCTCCAGGTAATCAAGGTGCCCATCCTCAACAATATTACCATAATTAGTCTGAAAACGGATTAATTGCTCTGCAATCGATTCAATATTTCGTTTCGTTTCAAAAAAAGTCTTCTTCCTGATATTTTCAATTCCACGGGCAAAATCATACTTAAAGATGTACCCACCGAAGAGTTCATCTGCCCCAAGACCACCAAGTGCAGTTTTTACATGCTGCCCTACCATCTCTGAAACATAAAATGGATAGAGATTACGCTTTGGTTCATCTGCATACCAGATCATCTTCGGATAGTCCCTAAGCAGGCGGTCATCTATTACAAGCTCGTGGTGATCCGTCCCAAAGTGTTCTGCAACAAGTCGGGCGTCACAAATTTCATCATTTGCATGACCAAAACCCATGCAGAAGGTTTTTGGTGGCTCATCCATCATCTGGCAGGCAAGGGCAACGACTGAGCTGCTGTCTATTCCTCCTGACAGCATAATTCCAACAGGTACATCACTTAATAGATGCCGTCTAACTGACTCTTCAAGTATTGTCCTGATTTTTTTGATATAAAACTCTTCAGATCCATTCCCCGGATTAAAAGAAGGCTCCCAGTATTGCTGAATATTAATTCTGTTCTTATGGAGAACAATATAATGTCCCGGGAGAAGCCTTTTAATTCCTTTAAACATTGTCTTCTCTCCAGGAATATAACGAAGATTAATGATACAATGAAGTGAATCAGGATCCATTGCAATAGGGACCCGTTTATACTGGAGTATGGATTTTATCTCCGAAGCAAAAAGGAATGTTCCATCGTCAAGGATTGTATAATGAAGAGGTTTTATCCCACATTTATCACGTGCAAGGAAAAGAACCTCTCTATCTGCATCATGAAGAGCAAACGCAAACATACCATTGAAGAGACTGACACAGTCATATCCATACTCCTCGTATGCATGAACAATCGACACACGGAATAAAAAAACAAACAGAGTATAACCATACTCCTCGTATGCATGAACAATCACCTCGGTGTCTGATTCTGTCTTGAATTTATGACCCCGACCTTCGAGCATCAAACGAAGGTCCCGGTAATTATATATCTCTCCACCATAAACAACGACGACCGTTCCATCCTCGTTGTAAATCGGCTGCTCTCCTGTGTTTAGATCGATAATACTCAACCTGCGATGACCAAGAGTGATGTTTTTATTGATATAGTATCCTTCGCCATCCGGTCCACGGTGTGCCATGATATCGCACATACGTTGTGCAAGGGTTCTATCCTCAAAGTTGAATCCGATTATACCAGACATAAATCAATCTATATTTCAGATAATTTGGAATAACTGTTCAAATCTATTTTAAAAGATCTTTATTCTTCGATAACTCAAAAATTTTCATGGTACTCTTTCAGGTTTTATCGTCTCCCAATACCCCTCCAGTCAAAATCTCCAACCTCATGCCTCTACTCTTAAACAATTCTTCCTTTCTCAACAACCACTACTTGATCTACATTCCTGATTATTATCAGTCATGGCCGATAACCAAATTTTACACAATTTCGTATCTGGTCAATCGCCTGTTGTATTGTTCCTCTAAAAACATCAAATCCTTGTAACTATAGATCATATGCATAACTCTCTTTTAAGTTTGTGGTTGTAAAAATCAGGAATTAATGCCCAAAAGCCACAAGGCCAGGTATTGTAACCAACTTAACACCCAGCCAAAAACCCCCGCCACCAATACAATTATCCAATCCAGTCATATGGATATCCCCAAATTGCTTAACCCGCATCAGACATTCCCGTCTATCATGCCCCTCCATCTATCCAATATTTTCACCGATGATCGTAACTGAATGCATCCACGCTACTCCGACAAATTAGTTAGCAATATTTGAGAGTATTACTGATCACCTATGGAATCCGGAGGAGTTTTAAGTCATCATGTTCAGTTATAACGTGGGATATTACCGGTTAAATAGTCAGGGTTACGCAGAAGAACCTGCAAAAACCGATGAAGCTGAGCCTTATGGGCAAGCCTCTAAAGCATCTGGATGAATCACCTGACAATGGGATGAAGTTACTTTTTTCGAAGAACTATCAAAACAGCATGTCTATGTTGTCCCTGTAGTCAAAGCAATATTAGAATGGGAAAGGAAAACAGACCGGTTCCTTCGCTCCTATTTTGAACATGACGGACTACAATGTTATCCCACTTTTATCTGGACTTCCGGTACAGGTGACATTCAGTTTTAATACCGGGTAACTACCTTAGTACCATATCTCTTTTAAAGGCATCATAAATGCCATCAATCAATTCACGCTTATGATACCCATCGTGATATTCACCTCTGATCTCCTTTACTTTCTCTGAAATATCCTTCGTGTCAATAATCTTCCCTTCTGAAAACTCAATATCCCACACAATGCCATATGCAGATGGTTTCTGAAAGCCCATATGAACATAATATTCTCTTAAGAAATCTGTTCCGATTCTTATTAAGCCTGAATATTGTATTGGAAGATTTATATGACGATATTCATACGCAAAATCTTCCCCGGGTGATGCATCAATCCCATTTATTGTGGGGTAGTTACCATGTTCATCTTTTACACACAATGTATCCAGATAGAGAACATCACTCACAATTTTATAAGTACAATAAAATCCTCTTCCGCAGGCGGTATGTATGAATTGGGGCGATAATCCAAATTTTTTAGGATTGAATAACTCAATTCCCTTCTCTCCTCCTTCATATCCAAGGATTTCATATTCTTCCTCTTTCCAGATGATCATATCAGGTATTTGTGCGGTCATAATTCCTCAATGGGATGGTATAGGGAGTAACAGATGAAAAGATTTTCGATATTGATCTGATACTTTTCACTCTTCCTCTTTCCCTTTCCTCACAAATATGTACCTAAATTCCTTACACTGATGCTTCTGCCTTCTCTCCCCGGACCGGTTCGCAAACCCACTACTGATTACTTTCCAGTACTCATTATCTCTTAACTCCCCCAGGTGATCCCATTCCCACAATTCCATCCATCAAAAAAATCGAGTCACTCGTCCCGGAAGCCTCCAGAACCCTCACCTTGGTTGCTGCCCTCTGTTCCTTCGTCCTCTCTTTCTCCAATCTCCTCTCATCGGCTGTCCAGGCCGGGTTCGATCCATTGCTTGCCTGGTGTTGGCCGATATGTATCGATGCCCTCTTCATCTCCGGGTCACCCATGGTCTTCCGGGGAAATAGTCCAGGGTCATCCCCGGCGTTCGGTGGGGAACCTGATCACCTTCACCGGAATCAGTACCGCCTTTAATATTGCCCACTCATCAACCGGATTCTTGTATCAGGCTTCTCATGCCTTCCCACCGATTTCGCTCTGTGTTTCAGTAAAATTGTTAATGAGTATAATCTGGTCAGACCTGACAGCTGGAGTGACATCTCCCGTGACAGCTTCACCGCAGCTAGCTGACAAGGAGGATCGAAGAAGTCAGATCCGGAGAGCGGCATCTGACATCACCCGCGGTTTTGGGGGTAACGTGGCAAACAAGAACACCGCCTGTATGTTTATTATTATTATATCGAGAGAGCAGCTGAAGAAAAGAATTGTTTTTGACCGAAAGTTGAATGCTTTGAAAAAGGAATTAGGGACTGATAGCCGTGTTCCTGAACATGAAAAACTCTATCTGAAGTATTTCGCCTGCAAAACAACACCAAAGCGGGGAACAAAGGTAACAGTAAATAAAGAAGAGATTAATAAAGCAACGCGATATTTTGGTTTTTTTTCTTTGATTACGAACGAAACGATGGATGTTGTTACAGCTCTTGAACTCTACAGGAACAAGGATGTTGTGGAAAAGGCATTCGGATATCTCAAGGAACGACTAAACATGCGTCGAAATCTGGTTTCGTCTGAAAAAGTCTTGATGGGAAATTATTTGTTCAGTTTGTAGCATTGATATATCTGTCATATATAAAAAAACAGATGCAGATTACCGTTCCTCTTAAGAAATACACCTTGCCGTCCCTTTTAGATAAACTCAGAGTGATTGAATGCTTTGAGCAGTCAGGTAGAGTCCTCAAGGTTGGTGAAATGCTTGATGAACAGAAACGGCTGTATCATGAACCTGGAGTAAGACCACCGGGCTCGTTATGAATTGGCGGGAATATAGGATTAATGGGCCTTGAGCCCAAGCCGCTGGGCTTCGAGTGGGATTGACCCGCCACCACAGAAGGGATCATAGACCGGGCATTCTTGGTATGAGCCTTCAGGAGAACTCCAGGATCGTTTGAATTCTCCCAGATGACCAGTTCTTCAATGATCCGGAAGATTCGTTGTCGCTCCTGTTCCTGCTCCTCTGCGGTGGGAAATACCTCAGGCCAGGAGGAGGGATCATCAACCAGGGAGGCGAAGATTACGGCACGACAGGCAGCAAGTGGTCGTCTCGCCCACCAGAGATGGAGGGTGGAAGGGTGACCGTGGCGGATACTCTTTTCGCGGGCTGATTCTTTGTTGATGGCTTTCAGGGGGAGAGCGACTTCGATCAGTTTTTTGCGGTAGGGTGGAGGGGTTGGTTTGGTCATAGATTCACAATTAGCGTTTTTTTCGTGGAATAAGTTCAGACTCAAGGACATCTGGCGTTACAACAAAGAAACCATGATTCCTTGCTTGCATTGGAAGTACGGGATAATTTTTACCCCTGAATCGAATTCTCTTCCCTTGAAGCACCTTGAAAAACGAGCTGCTTCTCACACTCGTGTAAATATAAAAAAATCCAAAGTGACATAAATCGGGAGGATGTGAACATGCACTGAGGAGTCGAAGAGATTCTTCTCCCCCATGAGAGAGTTGCTGAATAATCTCATCGTGACTTTTCGAAGAGCCTTTACATAATTCGATGAGAAGAGCGTATTCCCGTTCCCCTTTGATGAATACAATATGATCACAGACCTTATTTCCTTCAATTTCAGTCAGAAAAGTCCCTTGTTCATTCCGCAGTTTTTCAGATTTAATTATCACCATCTGTTCAATTTCTTCAAATCGGACTCCCGTTCCTTTTTCAGAACATCTCTTCCTATCCGTCTCTTCTTCCAAAAATCCATCTTCAGATTTTTCAATAAGACATTGAAGAGGCAATTTTCGAGGCCTGGAACCCATATTTATTCTGCCTCAATCTCTTGTTCAATCTGAATTGTCTCATTATAGAGTAACTCAGAAACTTTAACAAACTCCTCAGATGGAATTCCTTTAGCAGGGTCAATCGGTATTGATCTGGCATGATAGAGGTTTATCTTTTCGGATTTCTCCATGAGATATACCGCGATCTCATCGCTTTTGATATAATAATCACTATCAGAAACCAGTGCTTTCCGTTCCTCTGGAGATAATAACCCTGCCTTGAGATGATTTGCAAGCTGTTCCACCAGATAATCACTATGGGTGGTAAGAATGACCGTTACTTTCTCCCGAATCATCTTCGTGATCAACTGTGCCATGATCAACTGATTTGCCGGATGCAGGTGAGCTTCCGGCTCTTCGATAATGATCAGATCACCAGCTTGCATACGGTATTTGATATAGAGAAGAATGGGGGCCAGTTCCTGAACTCCGGATGAAAGTAGATGAAATGGAATTGGCGATTTTTCGGTGTAATACTGATACTCATGAGAACTATCAGATATTTTTTTAATTTCAAATCTGCCGCCGATTAACTGATAAATCAGATCATCATACTGATCATTTGAGATATCCTTTGTTGTTGATATTTTCTCGAGTAATGCGAAGAAATCCGAAAAAACAGAACTCATTTTTGGAGAGGATTTTGCACTAATACGAGATGAACTGAGCAATTGAATAGATACAAAAGGTTTCATCTCCATGAGCGATGCTCTGCCGGCAGGAAAATATACTCCATCAAATGCTGAGTAAAAGTAGAATTCCTGAATTAATCCCGCGGCTATACAATAAGTGACATCCCTGGCTATATTTTCAAACCCGGTCTTCTCTTTGAGATGGGAGATTGGATGAACAAAGTGGAAATTATGGTAACTAATGTCGATGACGCCATCTTCTTTCCGATATGAAATCTTATAGTTAATCAGAGGAAGAGAATCAGGTACATTACGTAAATGAAGGGCATTTTTCTCCAGGGTAATTGAAATCTTCTGTCCTTTGATGATGTAGGTAAATTCTCCCTCTTTTGTCTGTTTTGATTTGAGATCTTTTAATTGAGTGTTAAAAACATCCTGTATCACTGATGAAAAGAGATTTTCAGAGATGTAAGCAAAGAGAGAACTATTGATGGTTGAGAGAGTGGAATCAGGGAGAATGAGATCTGTTTTGGTATCCCATTTCCTTAGTAATTCATATAATTCCTGAGGTACAGGGAGTTCATCTCGGAGGGGACTTTTAAAATTATGTGGGAGGGGACTTGTTGAGTAGTAGAGATCATTCTGGAGAGAATAAAATGCGTATATAGTCTTGGCAATATATGATTTCCCAGATCGGTTTGATCCAATGATGATAGTACATGGCTTTATTTCAATATCTCCCGACTCAATAGGACCAATATTCTTTAACCCAATAGAAAAGACCGGAGAGTGCATTGTTGATTTATCAGTCAGTCTCGTCTGTGGTGGTTCTGATGAAGAGAAAGTTTGAGAAATCGTAAGTGATTTTTTTTTATTCATCTCCTCTGCCATGACATCCCCCTCAAAAAATACATATCTCTCATAATTGCCTGAGAACAATTATAGTATATATTAGATTCATACTACGTTAAATCCCCTTTCTCTAATGCACTTAAAAATTCCCTTTCATTAAAAAAAGCTGAAAAAAAGTGAATTCGATCAGTAGTTTTAGGGATTTCTTTAAAGGATCTTGAATAATAGTTAGAGTAATCTATCAAAAAATCCTTATCGATATAGTTACTTTCTATTAGGAATGATTTTGCTTGAATCTTATTCAAATACTTAAAAAAATAACCCCCTACGATTGAGCCATTGAAAAAGACAGATATTTCCTCAATGGGTTTAAAAAGGGTCAATTAAAAAGCCCCGTATTATATAGTAAAAGGGCGGTGAAGATCGTTTTCAGAAGCATGACACATTGTACGATTAAATTGTTCTGATCTCTCACGTGTTTCCTTTGAGTTCAAAATTTCAATAATTAGTGATTTATACTGTTGTGCTTCTTCTGGGGTCATAATTTTCCTCTTCGGGATTGTGAGTATTCAGAGGTGCTCTGTCTTTTTTAATTGTATTTAATACAGATAAATGTTGTAAATATTGCTTCGGCTATAAAGCTTCGAGGAAGCTTTGTAGCCAAGTTTATAAAGATCTATCGTGTAAAGGGCAATCTACAGTCGTATAAGTTCAGATATTTCATAATTCATACTTGTTGCGGCAAAATCCGACTCTTTCTTAAAACCTTCATTCCCATGAACACATAACGATATCTTTTTAAATTTTCTTTATTTCTTAAATTAATGAAAAATTTTTCCACTGAATCCTAAATCACCGTTACGTGTCAATATATACATAACGAAACTGGTTGATCATGGTGGCAATAGTTTACCAGACTGACAAACGATCAGGGATCACTTATGCATATGAATCGATATCCCTCTGGGATAAAGAAAAACAGCAATCTCGTGTCAAGCGGAGATTAATTGGACGAGTAGATAAGATAACTGGAGAAATTGTTCCGACTGACGGGAGAAACAGGAAAAAGCGGGACGCGAGTTTATCAGAAGAACAGGCTCCGAAATGTACTGCGGTCGCCAGCAGATCTTTTTTTGGGGCAACAAATCTTTTTGATGCGATTGGTGAGAAACTCGGTATTACAAATGACATGAAACAGTGTTTCCCTGAAATATATAAGCAGATTTTGTCCATTGCATACTATCTTATCCTCGAAGATAGTACTCCTCTATACTGGTTCGACAGATGGGGCACTCTCCATAAGCATCCGTATGGGAAAAATATCAGTTCCCAATGAGCCAGTGACATATTTTCTGCCATAACTGAAGAAGATAAGCAGAAATTCTTCTCTCTTCAGGGAAGACGGCGCTGTGAAAATGAATTCCGGGCTTACGATACAACTACTCTGTCCAGTTATTCAGAAACATTAAAAAAACAGATGCAGATTACCGGTTTTTTAAGAAATACACTTCGCCATCCCTTTTGGATAAACTCAGAGTGATTGAATGCTTTGAGCAGCCAGGTAGAGTCCTCAAGGTTGGTGAAATGCTTGATGGACAGAGACGGTTGTATCATGAAACTGGAGTAAGACCTCTGGGCTCGTCATGAATTGGCTGGAATATTGGATTAATAAGCTGTTGTATGTGGATAGATTCCAGTATGCACTAATCATTAGGGATTAAACAAAATATTGAAAGAATAGGATATATAGAAAGAGGATTCGGTATCAATAATTTGAAATGATCCTCAAAACAATATCTATTATTGTTCTATCTTTTTGGAAATGACATTTTTTATTGTACATGTATCTTCATCTGCCAGAGTTTTTCGAATTTTCCCCCTCTCATCAAATAATTGAATAGCATAGGCTGATATTAAGATACTTCTATCCAACTTTTTTTTCGTCACAAGTTTATCTAAAACAACGAAAGACTCTTTTTCTTTTAACTTATCCTCTCTTCTAATATTCGGAAATAAAAGGAGGGCATTATCAGATTCATTCGCCACGCTATATGCCATCATTTGATAAATGTCCGCATTTTTAATGAATCCATTTGAAAAATCCGGTTTATACTTCGTATCAATGATTGCAAGAGGATTGCCTTTTTCTGTAACAATTATATCCGGTGTGACTCTTTTTTTATTTCTTGAATACTCATTTGATGAATGATACTCACTTGCAAGGTGAAGATCATGTTGATAATAAAATGTATACTCCTGAAAAGTATTTCTTAATAACTTTGTAACATATTTTTCAAAAACGAGATTCATATCAAAAATTAGGGCATAAAATTGTTGGGGGCCTTCTTCAGCAGAGTATGTTGATCCGAAAAGAATCATAAAACTGAACTCAACAACCCCTTTTAAATTTTCGTTTAACCGCGTAAAATGTAATTTTGACATATAGGATGGAGAAATGATTTCATCCTGTATTTCGTGCATCAAGGTATAGAAATGAAAAGCACGCTTTTTATTGTCTTCATTTCGACTTACTCTTTGAATTTTAAGTAAGGCAGCTTTAATCAATCGGTTCAAGGGATTGTCAATAGAAAACTCATCAAAATTACATGAAAATGTATGCAAATCTGATGGAAGTTTTAAAACCTGCTCTTTATAATTTAATTTCCCTTTAATATGACGCATCTCATCAGTTTGATCCATATATTCATGATGAAAAGATGTTCCCATTATTCTTTCAAGATCTGTTAAAAAAAGGGATATTAAGAATTCATAGAAGTCCTTTTCTTTTCCATATTTGGATAACTTTGATTTATAAAAAGGGATCAATCCAGAGATTGAAAGCAAAGAAAACAGATTTTTCCGGGCCGTTCTATACACTTTCTCTTTTTCAATATCTGAAAGTGAATTTAATGAGGTGTCTTTATCAGGATTATATAATTTGGGAAGGATTTCTATCCTTTTTTTACCAATTTGAATTATTCCAACAAATGAATAAGTATGGATTTTCCCAAAGGTGACTGTCAGAGCATTTGCTTTCTCCTTCCTCACGATGAGATCATTAAACTTTTTTAAGGCACTTAACTCTGAATCCTTAAATGGAGATTGTTTATTGCCTCTCTCCCATTCGAATAACTCAAGTGAATCCACGGAGAATACTCACAATTATTCGGATAAATTTGTTTCTTGTTGATAAATTCCAAAATTTTTCATAGTATTTTCAAATACTATCGAGACATCTCTTATCGAAAGACCATAAATGAAATCAGTATCGCCAGATTCATCTTCAAATTTACCCGTATCCTCATCCCAGACCAATTTCTTTTTCTTATCTACTTTTATTGATTCCTTACCGAGTATAGTCGCCAGGGCCTCCCAATCATTAAAAAAATATTCTTCTAATAGAGGAAGAATTCGCGTTTCAAATACCTTTTGTAATTCAATATTATCCAAATCTTGTTCAGGAATATTCATAAAGTAGTAATGACCGATTTCATAGTCCGGATTTTTTATCGCACAAATAACTCTATTAAGTTCTTGAAGTAACTTCCTGGCAATCTGGTTTTTAATTAATTTATAATCGACGTTTAATCGTTCAAAATGAAATCTTCTCCTTAACGCAATATCAACTAATGCAATAGATTTGTCGGTTGAATTCATTGTCCCGATAATGTAAACATTCGTGGGAACGCTGAATTCTTGTCCTGAATAAGGCAATTTGACGGTAATCTCTTCTGCCTCTCCCGCCCGTTTATTATCTTCAAGTAAAGTAATGAGCTCTCCAAAAATCTTTGAAATATTACCCCGGTTTATTTCATCAATAATCAATACATAATTGTTGTTGGGATCTAACGCAGCTTTTTTACAAATATCCTTGAAAATACCATCTTTGATCTGATAAGAGATTGTAGATTCTCCCGACTCGTTCAATTCAGGTCGGATGCCTTCAATAAAGTCTTCATATGCAAATGATTGATGGAAGGTGATAAAATTAAATTGTGATGATGATGTTTCAGATAATCGATTTGTGTCCTTTTTTAATAGTTGTAAATACTCTGATCCTTTTTCAGTCAAGTACCAATTTGAATTTGGAGCCTTATCAAAAAATTCTCTCCCAGTTTTATTTTTTACATATACAGTTTCAGAATCGATTTTTGATTCTCTTTGAAGATATATCGCAATAGTTTTCGATATAGATTGGGTATTCTTATAAGTACTAACTTTCTTTATAATATCAGATTCTTTAATTTCATCAACAGATACTTGCTGATCTGGTCCTATCTCTCCAAACGCAAGAATAATTGCATCCAACCATGTTGTTTGAGAATAATCGAACTCTTCTTTATTTTGTTCCTTTAATCTCTTATGTAAGAGACTGAAGGTTACATTCGGATCATGGTATCCATAAATGATTTCATGAGCACGAAGAACCGAACTATAAGTTTTCCCGGTTCCAGGGGGACCATAGAGTATTACCTGTTTTTTAAATTGTTGAGTAGGAAATTTTGGTTTGATCTCTATTTTATTCTCAATTATCTGTCCTGTTTCATTTTGTATTGAACTAATAATTTTTAAGTAATCATCTACTTTTAATTTATTTAAGGTGATAGAAAAATTTCCAGGAACACCTTGAGGAATTGATGTGTTCAGATCAACATAATCCCACCTAACATTCCTTATTTGTGTAAAGTCTTCTGTTCTTCGCGATGAGATATCAGAGGTTATTGTTCCGATTCCGTATATCTGACTTTTTCCAGTCGAGGCGATTACAATATCCCCTGGTTTCATTTCATGAAAAAAAGACCAGATAGTATTTTGATGAGTACCTGGTTGTGAAGACAGCATGAAAGAGAAATCTTCAGAACCATTATGCTCCTTGGCAATTTCTATTAAGCGGTTATAAAACAGATTTTTATCTTTGATTTGGATTAATTCATCAAGATACGGTTCATATTGGTGATACCCAATCGAGCAGATTTTATCGTTTTTCCAAATATTCCATAAAACGCCCTTTCTTCCCGGGGCAATTCTCCAATAATTTTTATTTCCGGGTGTGCTCGAAAAATAATGAGATAATACCTTTTTAGTTTTTTCAATTACCGTCCTGATTTCTATCGAACTGGTTTCTGAACTTTCATCTAATAGCGAGGTATGAGTATCAATGACTTTTTCGAGGAGTATTTGAACATTCAGTTTTGGGATGGCTTTACCATCTCCTACATACAAGTACGCTGATTGACCCCATTGTGTCTGGTTGATCTCTTCTAAATTAAATTCAAGGGGTTGATAAAAAATAGTAGACAGTTCCTTTTTTGCTTTCCATCCGGCCGCACTAAATTCAGCATATTTGTCTTGATACTTTTCCTTTATGCTACTATCATGAATTGTATCTATGGGGTTGATTGGAACATGAAAGTTCCCATACTCAGTAGCGCCATAAAACCCAATTAAATAATACTTTTTGGTGTCTGGATTGATACTTGAGAAAAGAACAAGACCGTTTTGATTAAATTGCAAAGAATTTCCTCTGAATTGAATCCATCCATAGTAAAAATCATCTCCATAATCAAAAAAATTCCACCATTCATGAGATATTCCCTCCTCTTTTATATATCGAAAGCCAGAATTTTGTGATTTTTGCGAACTTTCTTCATCAAATCCTTGCCATCCATTATCACTCCATCCGATTTGTGCGAAAATAATGGAATCAGATACAGAAAGATTGCTATCTGTCTTATCCTCTCCGAGAAAATCAATGAAGAAATGATTTTTTTCGGTATGTTTAGTAATCTTCATTTGGGGACAATTCTCTACATATTCTTCGTTATTTATGAAAAATTTGGTGAAATTTGGATATTTCCTTTGAATTATTGATCGAAAATTATCATACCACTGTAATGTGGTAGAATCATATTTTCTCGCTGTAAAATATGCTTGATATTTTTTATTTTGATATTCTAATTCAACAGCTTTTTTATCCCCGTAGTGAACATTTTCAATACCAAAAAAATCACGTAATTTTGCAGGGATAACAGTGCCACCATATAAAATTGCTGATTTATCTAATGTTTTAATGGTCACATTTGGTGGTTCATATCTCCAAGAGTTAGTTGAGTAAGAATCCTCCTCTATTATATCGCCGAACTTATCTTGTTCTAATATTTCTGAATTCTTAAGATTTTCACTAATTAAATGGCGTAAATTTAACCATTCTTCTCGTGTGACTAAAAAATTTGTTCCTTGTGGTGCCTTAATTATTGTTAGATCCTTTAATGAATCGATTAAAATGATTTCTGTTTTCAATATCGGTTTTTTTAATTTTATTATGTATTTATACTGAACCCGCCACTCCTTATTTGCCGCATCCGATGGTATATTCCAATATTTTTTTAATTTTTCTGAGTCTTCTCGATATTCTGGTTTATTTAAAATTTCAATAATGGCATATATCCCTGCATCTGAACCAGAGATCCATATTAATCCAATATCCCCTTTTATTATCTGTTCTTTATTATTTGTTACAGTCCACCACCCTTCGGTGATTGATTCATCATGAAATTCTGAAAAAAAATCATAATATTTTGGATTTCCTTGAAAGATCCAGACATTATTATTTAACGACAATTCAGGTATACCAATAACCATTGTTTTGAGTATAATTCTATAACCTTTTGATAGTATCGAAATGGTTTTTGAAAAAGTCCCTTATATAAAGTCCATTGTGTATATTCATCCTTGATAATTCAATGTGTAATATTCAAAGAATGAGAAAAGAAACTTTTAATCTTTAAGATGATTTTGAAAGAATTATTGAAAAGTAATTGTGAGTAAAATATAAAAATTTTAATTTCACAGTCTCAAACAGCGCAGATTTCTACCTCGGCTACTCGTTAATTGTCCGAATAACCTGTCGTCATGATCTCGAATGGAATGTTGAACTTTTTATCCATCTCATCCTGCCATTGTTCTACAAGATTGCCAGGACAGACAATCAGACAGCGTTGCAGGTCACCACGGGCGATGAGCTCTTTGATAAGAAGACCGGCCATGATAGTCTTTCCTGCTCCCGGATCATCGGCAAACAGGAATCGAAGAGGCTGACGGGTTATCATCGCGTCATATACTGCGGTAATCTGATGGGGGAGCGGGTCAACCAGGGAAGTATGGATGGCAAGGAGAGGATCAAAGAGGTGGGCAAGACGGATTCTCCGGGCCTCTGCTGCCATTCGAAATACTTTCGAATCGCCAAGGAAACTCCAGGGACGCCCTTCTGTCTCGATATCAAATTGAGATTCATCATCCCTGTATAAAAGCCTGTTATCAGCTCTGCCTGAAGCATCTTCATAGGTCAGTTTGAGAGAGTCTGATCCATACCATTTCGCACTGGTCACGGTGAATATTGGCTGGAATAAGAAAATATGCTCACTTTGAAGAATGGGTCCGTCTTCATGAAAACAATAACTCAGAAAAATATCGAAAAATAGGGGACTGTATACGAAATGAATGCGCTGACCGGGATTCGAACCCGGGTTTAGGCGTTGGCAACGCCTAGTGATAACCACTACACTATCAACGCAGGTGCTTTAAAATGTCAGCTCTAATAGATAATAAACTCATCGGTTTGATTCGTATCTCTTCACGTGTGAACATTGCTATAATAAATTAGACAGATTGATATTTTCTACCCACAAACCTCATACGATGATTCCCCTGATGGTTGACTTTACTGAAAAGCAAGTGATCATCTTTGGGGGAGGGGTAGTTGGAGCCAGGAAGGCCCGTTATTTCGCTCACGAGGCAGAAGTAGTGGTTTACAGTCGTTCTTTCCACCCGGAATTCCGGGAAATTCCAGTCAGAACAGAGGTCTGCAACCTGACAGGAGACGAGAAAGAGCTGCGTAACATTGTTTCAGGCTCTTCACTTGTCATAGCCGCCACATCAGATCCAGGATTAAACGAACAGATAAAAAGCGCCTGTGACAAGGAGTATATCTGGTGCAATGTTGCGTCAGGGAAGAAAGGCGACGTCGTTTTACCGGCAAAGATATCAGGCAGCCATTATGTCATCGCAGTCAGCACCGACGGGTCGGTCCCTGCCGTCTCACGGCTGATTCGTGAAGAGCTGGAAAATTCATTCCCTGACCTGGATGACCTGGTGGAACTTGGCAGGTGGATAAGAGAGACCTACCGGGGAGAGAGGACAGGCCCTGATTCGTACGATACCGTCCTTTACTACGCGCTCCGTGACCCTGAGACGAGAAAAGCGCTGGCATCCGGGATGAAAGATGCCAGGGAACATGTTCTAAGGAAATTTGCAATATGACACATGCGCTCTTTTCACCGTTCACCATAGCAGGAATATCACATCACACCGCATCTGTGGCTGACATGGAGAAGGTCCGGTTTCCAGACGAAGAGGCATTTCTGACCAGGGCAGGAGAATGGTTTAAGGGTGCCATCCTTCTGCAGACCTGCAACCGCATCGAGGTAATGGTCAATGGAAACGAGGATCTTCTTGGCCGGTTCCTTGAGAGCGAGGGAAGGGCCGGGTGGCAGATCTGGAAAGATGCAGAGGCATTATCCCATCTCCTTGACCTTGCAGCAGGGCTTGACTCCATGGTTATAGGAGAGGACCAGATCCTTGGCCAGCTGCGGGATGCCCTGACCCTTTCAGAGTCGGTATCAGTAGCAGATCCACTGATAACCCTCTGTATCAACAAGGCCATCCATGCAGGATCAGAAGTCAGGAGAATTACCGGGATAAACCGTGGTGCAGTCTCGATAGGGTCGGCGGCAGTTCTCCTGGCCGAAGAGCAGCTTGGTTCCCTTGCCGGCCGGCATATCCTCGTCCTTGGAAGCGGTGAGATGGGAGTCCTTGTGACCCAGGCACTTGCAGAAAAACAACTCTCTGCAATATACGTGGCCAACAGAACATTTGACCGTGCACAGCGCCTTGCCGGGAAAGTCAGTGGCACGGCAGTTCCCATCTCTGATCTCTACCGGTTCATGACCCTCTCTGATGTAGTAATCTGCTGCACGTCAGCCCCCCACCCGGTCATCAGGGCCGGGGAGGTGATGGAAGCATTAAAGGGGCGTTCATGGCCTCTTGACAAATCAGTCCGTCCTCTCCTCATCGTAGACATCGCCCAGCCCAGGGACGTTGAGGAGGCAGTCCGAAGCATTCCTGGTGTCTGCCTTTTCACCATAGATGACCTGCGAAAAGTCAATGACAATACCGCCCAATTTCGGAGAGAGGCTGCAGAAAAAGCGCAGATCTTCCTTGACCAGGAGATTACAAGATTCATCCGCCTCTTTAACCGGAAAGCAGCAGATGAGCTCCTTGCAACCCTGCACAGCTGGGCTGAACAGATAAGAATAAGAGAGAGAGACAAGGCCCTTAGCAGGCTGTCCGGCTGCGATGACCGATTAAGAGATGTTACAGATGACCTGACAAGGGTTCTGACCAGGAAACTTTTGACCGATGTGACCCTCACGATAAGAAGCTGTGCAGAACGGGGGGATATGCAGGTTGCAGAAGACCTGGTCGGTGCCATTACAAGAGGAGAGACATTATGTTCCCGCACACAAGATTAAGAAGGCTTCGCAGGCGGAAGATGATCCCCCTGCTTGCAGAGACCCGTTTAGGGAAAGATGATCTTATCGCCCCGCTATTCTTTGACGAAGGGGCAGCAGATCCGGTTTTGATACAGTCAATGCCAGGACAGTTCAGGTGGCCGGTCAGGATGGCTGAAGAGGTCGTCACCAGGCTGAACAATGCCGGCATCCGTGCAGTCCTCCTTTTTGGTATCCCATCCGAAAAAGATGAGAAAGCCTCCGGGGCATATGCAAAAGACGGGGTGATTCAGCAGGTCATTCGTGCAATGAAGAAAGCCTGCCCTGAAATGGTCATCATCACCGACCTTTGTGCCTGTGAATACACAAGTCACGGCCATTGCGGGCATGTTGGCGAATGTCTTGACGGTCCTGGTCTTTTAAACGACGAATCCCTTGAGATGATGCAGGAAATAGCCGTCTCACAGGCAGAGGCAGGTGCAGACATCGTTGCCCCGTCATGCATGCTTGACGGAATGGTCTGTGCAATCAGGGAGGCACTTGATAAAAACGGGCACCATGAAGTCCTTGTCATGTCTTACTCCTCTAAGTTTGCCTCTTCTCTTTATGGTCCGTTTCGTGAGGCAGCAGACTCAGGTTTTTCGTTCGGCGACAGGACCGGGTACCAGGCACCAGCTTCAAACCGGCTGGAAGCTTTTCGGGAATCAGAGCTGGATGCAGCAGAAGGTGCCGACATACTGATGGTAAAACCTGCAGGATGGTTTGGGGATATCATCACCGATATAAAACAGATAGGCCTTCCAGTTGCAGCCTACCAGGTATCAGGAGAGTATTCCATGATAAAGGCTGCAGCGGAAAAGGGCTGGCTTGATGAGAGACAGGTTGTAATGGAGAGCCTTCTCTCGCTGAAACGTGCAGGTGCAGACCTGTTAATTACCTACTTTGCTGAAGATGTATGCAGGTGGCTTGATGAATAATTGTGAAAAAAGCAGGAATTATTACAATACTGCCAGGGAGATGATGCCCGGGGGAGTATCAAGTCCGGTAAGAGCGATACAGCCATATCCCTTTTACACCGTCCGGGGCTCGGGTTCACGGATTTACACTGCGGACGGGGCAGAGATGATCGACTGTTGCGGGGCATATGGTCCTCTCATCCTTGGACATGCAGACAGGAAGGTAGGGGATGCAGTCAGGACAGCACTTGATGATGGATGGCTTTATGGAACACCCACCCCGGCGGAGATAGATCTTGCCAGGATTCTGATAGACGATCACCCGTCTATCGATATGGTCAGGTTTGTCACGACCGGCTCTGAAGCCACCATGGCTGCAATCCGTCTTGCACGCGGGTACACCGGAAAGACAGATATCATCAAGACCGAGGGAGGATTTCACGGTGCCCATGACGGAGTCCTTGTTCAGGCAGGATCAGGATGCACAACACTTGGCCAGCCTGACTCTGCCGGAGTTCTGGCAGACGTGGTGCAGCATACAAGGCAGGTTCCGTACAATGACACCGAGTCGCTCGTCTCCCTTGTTGAATCAGGCGGGGACAAAATCGCAGCCATGATCCTTGAACCAGTGATGGGAAATATTGGCCCCGTTATTCCAAAGAAGGGATATCTCCAGGAGGTTCGGAAGATAACCGCCGAACATGACATCCTGCTCATCTTTGACGAGGTCATCACCGGGTACCGGCTTGGTATAGGCGGTGCACAAAAATTCTATGGCATAACCCCTGATCTGACAACCCTTGGCAAGATCATCGGCGGGGGCCTTCCTCTCTCTGCATTTGGCGGGAAAAAAGAGATAATGGAGCTTATTGCCCCTGCAGGACCGGTTTACCAGGCCGGAACCTTTTCAGGAAACCCCCTAAGCCTTGCTGCAGGGGTTGCGGCACTTAAGGAGATCCATGCCAGCAGGGAGATGTATACCGCACTTGACAAGGCAACAGACATGATCAGGGATGCATGCCAGGGAAAAGAAGGATCATTTGTGAAACTTGGTTCGATGTTCAAATTCTTCTTCAGGTCAGCCCCGCCTGAAAACTATGCACAGGCAAAAGAGTCAGACACGGTAAAGTTCCGCTCATTCTGGGAGAAGATGTTCAGCAAAAAGATCTTCCTGCCCCCTTCCCAGTTTGAGACAAACTTCCTCTCAAAGGCCCACTCAGGCGAAGACATCGAATACCTCTCATCGGCGTATGAATCATGCCTCTCCGCGTAGGTACCCGTGCTTCAAACCTTGCCACAGCCCAGGCTGAGAAAGTATGCAGCCTGCTTGGTGATCTTGGAGTAGAGACAGAGATAGTGTTTATCTCAACGGTCGGTGATGAAAAGACCGATCTCCCTCTTCATGAGATCGGGGGCCAGGGAGTATTTGTCAGGGCGCTTGATGATGCACTGGAGCAGGGAAAGATCGACATGGCAGCTCATTCCATGAAAGATATCCCTGCATACCGTCCGGCTGGATTAGTCACCTCTGCCATCCTTGCCCGTGACTCTCCCTGTGATTATATCGTAACCGACCATGAACTTGAAGATCTAAAGATAATCGGTACATCAAGCACAAGGAGAACAGCCCAGTTACGGCGCAATCTTCCATGGGCTGACATAAAGCCGCTCAGGGGGAATGTGAATACAAGGCTGTCCAGGCTTCGTACCGGTGAATATGACGGGATCATGCTTGCAGAGGCCGGCCTTCAAAGGCTCTCCATGACCCTTGAAGGTCACAGGATGGACCCGAAAATACATATTCCCTCACCAAACCAGGGGACAATAGCCGTTGCTACAAGAAATGATCCAGATATCACCGAGATTATGTCCAGGATAGATGATCCAGGGACAAGGACAGATACCATGCTTGAAAGAAAGGTGATGGAGATGATTGGAGGAGGCTGCTTTACCCCGCTTGGCATCTATTGCAAGGACAGGATGATGCTTGCCGAGGTATTATCACTGGAAGGTGACCGGTCTTTCAGGCTTGAAAGAAGGGTGTCAGATCTTGAGGATGCCGGAAAGTTCGGGCAGGAAGTCCGTGAAAAGGCAGGAGACCTGATTAATGAAGCATTCCAGAGGTTGGGAATAACACATGGATAAAACAGGAGTTGTATACCTTGTAGGTTCAGGCCCTGGCGGACTAAATCTTATGACCCGCCGGGCAAGGGAGGTCCTGGACAAGGCAGAGGTCATCCTCTATGACCAGCTTCCGGGCGATGAGATCCTTGCAAGTCTTCCGGCCCATGCCGAGAAGGTGGATGTTGGAAAATTCGGGGGTCATCACATTAAAGAGCAGGATGAGATAGAGCGCCTCATGGTCTCATATGCAAAACAGGGTCGTCACGTGGTCAGGCTTAAAGGAGGAGATCCTTTCCTTTTTGGGCGTGGCGGCGAGGAACTGGAGACCTTAAGGGCGCATGGCATACCTGTGGAGGTTGTTCCCGGAGTTACCAGTGCAGTCGCAGTCCCTGCCTCGGTTGGAATCCCTGTAACTCACAGGAGATATGCTTCCCAGGTAACCATACTGACCGGTAACGAGGATCCGACAAAGGATGAATCTGCCATTGACTGGGACTGGCTTTCAAAGTCAAGGGGCACCATCGTCATCCTGATGGGTGTTAAAAACCTTGGCAATATCGCAAAATTTCTTGTGGATCACGGAATGGACGCATCAACACCTGTTGCAATCATCGAGCGCGGGCTAAGGCCTGACCAGCGTGAGACGATTGGAACGCTTGAAACAATATCACAGCTTGCACTGGAACGAAAAGTCAGCCCGCCTGCGGTGATAGTGATCGGTGGCGTAGTCTCTCTTTATACCGGTGAGCATGTGGTCCAAAGCTGACCATCCTCCACGTCAGCCTTATTTTTTTTCTCCGGCGCATGCCATATACCCATTCATAGTGACTTTTCCTTTTTGTAAAAAACACTGTACTCCTGATATTTCCTGACAACAAGCCTTATAAGGTCTCATATGAGAGTATCTTTCATAGCAAGGCAATGTGCCTTGAGGAGTGGAATGATGAGAATCTTCTGGAAAACCAGCATCATCTCTTTGATGCTTATCATGTGTGCACTTGTGGCATTACCGGCCTCTGCTGAAGAAATGAGCGTTCTTAGTGAGCAGCAGGCATCACTCTGGCAGGGCCAGACATCCCAGGTGTATGAAGTTACCCTGAACTGTCCTGGAACAGCAACCGTTACATCCAGTTATGGTGCCAGGTTTGACCTTTATGCAAAGAAGAAATGGGGATATGGATCCTGCCCCTCGGGAAACTCCATCCTGTACAATTATGACAAGGTTGCACGCGGGTACAGTGGAACTGCAACCATGACTCTTGAAGCAGGTACCTGGTGCCTGGTTGTACATGGGTTCTCCGGCAGTGGTACCTACACCCTTCGTGTAACCTCAACCTGTCCGTACCCGACCCCGACCCCGTATCCAACCCCATATCCAACACCCTACCCGACTCCATGCGGTGTTTACAAATCAGATACCAGGCAGGGGTACTTAAACCAGGGTCAGGCTGCAGTTTATGGGTATTATATCCCGACTGACGGGAGATCCAGGATCGAGTGGTCTATGAGTTCATCAGGAGGAGGCAGCACCCCGATCATCGTTGCATCTGACGGGCCATCGGTTGAGAGCAGCTCGTATGGCAGCACCTTTGACCTTTATGTCTTCAAGGACTGCAACCCTAAGAATTCATATTGCAACACCCGGTATTACTCCTATGGCCCGAATGCTTATGTCTCGGTTGCCCCACCATCAAGCGGCTCAACATACTATGTGATGGTATATGCCCGCAGTGGAAGTGGCAATTATAACCTGAAGATGAACAGCTACAAGTGTGGTGGCACAACACCGATCATCGTTGCGTCGGCCGGAATGGAAGCAGCCTCGTCCATGTCAGTTGAATCAGCTGCTTCTGATGACACCGGTTCAGGTTCAGAGGTCTCTGCACCTGCAGCAGATATCGTAATATCTGAATGAAACGGATGAGTTAATCTCCGGAATCTCTTTTTTTGTTCCGGATTTTCCGGAATACCTGGGTCTCGTAAAAAAGATTATTATATTCTGCATGATAGTAAAAGACAAAGTAAGGTCTATGCCTTAGGGAGTGTGTAATTTATGAAGAGAATTTGGTATAGCGGACTGGCCCTTCTGGTAATCGTCGTCCTGACCCTGGTTGTAACATCAGCCAGTGCTTATACGACCGACTTTCCAAAGTCGTACCGTCTCTGGCAGGGTTCATCTGCAATGCATGAAATCGGAGTGTACGGGTACTGTGGAACGCAGATAACAGTAAAGTCACCCTTTGGTGCGGCTTTTGATATCTATGCGATGAAAAATTATGATTCGCCTGGTACCTGTCCATCAAATGAGTACATTATGACTCATTATGACAAGTATGCCTACAGCAGTGGCTCTGGAGGAAGCGCTACTATCTACCTGGACCAGGGCCTCTGGTGCGTCGTGGTCTATGCAAGGTCTGGAAGCGGCAATGCATATGTAACTGCAGAGACCAACTGCTTCCCGCCAGGTCCCACCCCGTTCCCGCCATCCCCGCCGGTTCCGGTGCCATGCAGCCCATATAAGACAGTTGACAGGTCAGGATTCCTTTACCCAGGACAGGCAGCAGTATACGGGTATTATATCCCGCCTGAGGGTAGATCACAGATAGAGTGGTATTTGTCCGGTTCAGGCAGTGGTTCAACGCCGATTATCGTCTCGTCAATGGCCGGGCAGGTCTTTAGTGGAAGCTTTAATCCAAACTTTGACATATACGTGTTTAAGGACTGCAACCCGCAGTATTCGTACTGCAACACGAATTATTATGCAAATGGTCCGAATGCCTATGTATCAGTCTCAAACCCGCAGCGTGGATCAACCTATTATGTGATGGTATATGCACGCAGCGGAAGCGGAAGCTATAATTTGAGGATGAACAGCTACAAGTGCCTTGGAGATACCCCGATTATCGTGGCATCATCACCGGCGACGGTAGTATCGTCATCAGTTGCCTTTTCAAGCGCCGGAGCTGGATCAGGGCTGGATACATCGGTTACTTCCACCGTTGCAGCGCCATCGGCCGAATTTATCTGAACAACAAACGAACAACTCTCCTTTTTTCAGAATTGTAATTGGTAAGATTCATTACCATCATGCTCAAGATCACACAGGAAGAGCTGGATGGGTCACATATGAATTACCTGAAAAATTGGTTCATTTTACTTTTTGTTTTTACATTAATCTCTCTGCCATGCCTGGCAAATGGTGCGTCATCAGAATCATTTAGCAATGCCCTGTACGCAGGACAGAATAAGATGTATACGATTAATGTACCCTGCACCGCTACCCTTGTTTTATCCGGAGATCAAGGCAGTAAATTGTCCATGTATGCAAAAAAAGCATCTGGAACTTCGATACCTTCCAGTATCCACGTGACAAGGTATGCGGATGTCAGCACCCTGTCCCCTGCATCAACACAGAAGTTACATCTTGAATCAGGTGAATGGTTTGTCATTGTTGAATCAATGCAGGGCTTTACTGAGTATTCACTTACAGTAGACAATGAATGTCCGATCACCACCACCTGTTATGGGGGCCCGTGTTACAATATGGCAGATTGTGCCCCTCCTGTAGTTTACAGGGATAATCTTCAGACCGGTTTTTTAAACGCGGGTGAGTCAAAGACATTTGCATACCGGCTGACCGGTAACCGCTCATTCGTGGAATGGGTACTCTCCGGCCCCTGTGACGACAGTGCTCCACTGATGCAGACAAAATCTGACGTGGATATGTTTACAACCAGGAACTGCGGCCCTGATCTTGACATGTACGTTTATAAGGCATGTAACCCGAAATACAGCCCGTGCATTGCCATCGCTGCCGACATTAACCTTGGAAGCAATGCATATATCGGGATATCTCACCCTGAAGAGCAGTCACTCTACTATGTGAAGATATATGGCAAGCGTGGCAGTGGTAACTATCACCTGGCAGCAAGGTCATATACCGGGGAAGATATGATAATTGCCGGGATCAGGCCCTCAGAATATGACGGGTATATTGCTTCTGCAACCGATGTAACGGCCCCGGATGACCTGAATGTCACGATTCCTGTTCCCCCGACGGCCTATACCATAAGGGCAGCGGAATTATAAGAAAAAATTATTTTATTTTTATTCAAGTAAATGGACAAGCAGCCCGCTTAAGAGCTTAGGTTCAAACCAGGTGGACTTTGGTGGCATTATCCCGCCTGTATCAGCTATTGAAAAGACAGTCCTGACATCGACCGGCTGCATAGCAATAGCAGCGGCATATTCCCCACTGTCCACCTTTGTCATAAGGTCACGGACAGGACGTGCACCACCAAGGTACTGAAGCCTTGGATCTCCCCTTGGATCCTTTATACCAAGGAAGGGGATGAGTATCTGTTCCTGGAGTACACTCACGTCAAGTGCCTTTATGTCATTATTTTTCGGATTGCGGGGGATGACACATTCGTACCATTTTCCCTTGATGTACAGGTGGAATATGTGGTCACCTTTACCGCCTAATTTCGGAGTCAGGGTAAACTGTGTCCGGTCACCGTCATTGTATGGAGCAACATGTGCAATGTCTGAGACCTTTTTTAGAAATACATCCGGGTCCAGGGGTGAGAGATCAGTTAGCAGCCTGCTATATCCATGAACCTTCACTTCATCTTCGGCAAAGATGACTGAAAGAAAATGATGTGTCTCTTCCGGAACTTTATCACCATCCCTTGATCTTTTCTCCACCACATTGACTGCTGATTTGCACCGGTGATGCCCATCTGCAATGTAGAGCGCAGGAATGGAAACAAAGATCTCAAGCAGCCTTGCAAGGTCGGCTTCATCAGTTATTGGAAATATTTCGTGGATGCTGCCGTTTTCCGCATGCACAACCATCTCCGGCTCGCGTGATTCTGTCGATCTTGCCAGTATGGCCTTTATCTCTGCATGAGTTCCATGAAGGAGAACGACAGGACCGGTATTTGCGTTCATCGTATCAATATGCCTGGTCCGGTCCTCCTCCTTGTCATACCTGGTCAGTTCATGCCTTCGGATTTCACCGCTTTCGTACTCTCTTGTATCAACGCAGCAGGCTATACCGGTATATGTCCTGTCACTATCATGGATCCGGTATATATACATAGTAGCAGTATCATCCTGGATAAATAGTCCTTCCCTGCAGTATTCGTCAAAAATTTTCCTGGAAAGCTCATATACCTCTGTGGAATAAGGATCTTTGTCTGGAACCAGTGCATCAGATCTGCTTATCCTCAGAAAACTTAGTGGTTTCTTCCCGATGATCTCGCGTGCCTCTCTTGCGCTTACTACATCATATGGGACGGTTGCAATCTCTTCTGCCTTTCCACTGGCAGGCCGCACTGCTTTAAATGGATATATATGAACCATAAGACACCGGATATTCTTACCTGTATTCGTTTATTTCTATATGATATCACTGACAGATAATTACAGACCATGATGCAGGAAAAAAGTCTCCGGATCAGGAACCTCACCATGGCAGATATTCCGGCAGTTCAGGAGATTGAACATAGCTCGTTTTCAGATCCATGGACAAGAATAACGATGGAAGACGCAGTTGCATCTTTTTCAGACACTGCATTTATTGCCGAGTCTTCGGGGAAAATTTGCGGATATATCATCTGTGGAGTGGAAGATACCAGTGAGGAGATATTTGGGCATATCTGTAGCCTTGCGGTAAGACCTGACATGAGAAAACGTGGGGTTGGTACAACTCTGATGAGAAGGGCCGAGCATGCGGTCATGTTAGAACAGGCATCAGCCATGCAGCTGGAGGTCCGCATATCAAACCTTCCTGCCATCCGGTTTTATAAAAAGATGGGATATGAACCGGTTTTTCAGGTATGCGGATATTATTCAGATACAGAGGATGCCATCGTGATGATGAAGTGGTTTCGGCATAAAAATGCAAAAGCACTATTATTTTAAAACCGAAGATTAATAGTGTTTAAATTTTTTCATTCAGGTGATCTCATTCAGTTACTTCGTTTTTCTTTAATCTGTGCCCTGTTATTTACCGTCCCGTGTTTTGCTGCTGCAGAAGACAGGGCAGCTGACATCGGACTTCTTGCACTTGATGTTCAGCCCTCCTCGGCTCCTGGAGGTCCCATCTTCGGAAGTGTCACCGCAGTCAACTATGGCAGCATGATCTCGATGAGCAGGAGAGTTGCATTTTATCTCTCAGTCGATGAGGATATCAGTCAGGCAGATTACAAGATAGGGGAGGTGCAGTTCTCCTTTTTAAGACCTGGTGAGAATGCCCACCGCGAATTTCTTGGAACAGTGCCTGATATCATTCCACCAGGGACATATTATGCAGGTGCAGTATTAGGTCAGGGTTTTTCCCTGACTCCCGACCCAAACCCGGAGAATGACATAATATCACATGGGACTGTCATCATTGAGAAGACATATAGCCGGCCGCAGGAATGGTTCTCAGAAAAAATTGAAGATATCATCCTGGACTTCTCAAATGATGAACGTGCACTTCGTAATCTGCCGCCTCTCACCCGTGATTCTGCCCTTGATCTGATCGCCCTTGAACATAGCAGGGACATGGCAAAACGGGACTTTTTTGATCATACAAACCCGGACGGAGAGGACCCGGTAGATCGTGCAGCCAGGCATAAATTTAACCAGTCACGAATCCTTCCGGGTGGCTCAGGGTTTTATGGAATAGGAGAGAATATCGTGAAGATCCCGGTTGAAAAATATGTTTACGGGTTTGGGGAGATAAAAAATGACGATCCATACGAGATTGCACAGGTGGCAATTGAGTCATTCATGGACAGCCCGCCACATAAAGAGGCACTTCTCCTTCCTGTTCACGAAAAAATCGGGATTGGGGTGGCATTTGACGGAAAATATTATTATGCCACCCAGAACTTTTTTTAATTAAATTTTAAAGAGTTTTATCTGGGATCGCAGTTCACCTGACAGCCCTTCAACCTCGAGGATCGCACTGTTAATCTCCTGTACAGAGGCGCTTACCGATTCGGATAGTGCAGAGAGTTCCTCAATCTGGGTGAGATTATCTCTTGTAAGGCTAATTCCTTCCTGGGCTGTATTGACAACCGCGGTGGCAATATCTGCCTGATCTTCAATTGCCCTAACAATCTCACCCATATCCCTTGTAACTTCAGAAGCACCGATGACCATGCTGTTTAATGATTCGATGGTTTTATTAACGCTCTCGACGCCAGAAGCGATCTCCGTGTGGGAAGATCGGATTGCTGCCGATGTCTTCTCACTGCTTCGCTGAATGGCATTAATGACATCTCCAATATGGTCTGTTGCATTCCTTGCGTCCGCGGCAAGGTTCTTGACTTCACCTGCAACCACTGCAAAGCCCCTTCCTGCATCACCGGCCCTGGCAGCTTCAATCGCAGCATTTAAGGCAAGCAGGTTAATCTGCCCGGCGATGTCGTTGATCATCTTAACGATCTTATTTATCTCCCTTATCTGCTGGTTCAGCTCATCAATATCCTCAACACTCTCCTGCGCTATCTTAATCACAAGCTCCATCTTATTATTCGCTTCATTCCCAAGAGCTTGTGCATCATTTCCTTTTGTTGTCACATCTCTTGCATGACGAAGAATCTCCTGGCTTGTGCTTGTAATCTCTTCATTTGAGGCTGAAAGGTTTGAGATCTGGTTTGTTATGTCTTCCATGTGTGATATGAGATTTTTCCCGATATCAGATGACTGCATGGTATTCCTGGCAAATGCCTGGGTAGCTATGGCAATATCAGATGATCCCTTGCTTATCTCTTCCATGTTTTCAGAAACACTTGATGAGACCCTGCTAACCTCCTGGAGGGCTTTTCTCAGAGCTGCAATGGTTTTATTTGCATTCTCTTTTACTGCCACGAGAGGATCATTCTCTCTTTTTAATATTTCAGTAGTCATATCTCCGTTGGAGACAAGGGCAAAGGCTTCACCGATATCTTTTGCAGCAATGTCAAGGAGGTAAGCATGATCTTTCGCCTCCTTTATCATCCGCTGTATCTCCTGCTCTTTTTTTATCTCATTTGTCTTATCCTTGTATGTAGACATCACGCTGACAACTTCCTGGTCCTTGTCAAGGAGCGGAATAATGTCCTGCTCGATATGATGAATTCCCGTGGGAAAATCTACTACGATATTCCCGGTAACGGCTTTTTTTGTTTTAAGTGCATCACGAAGGCCATGTCCGCTCTTTTCAAGCACTTTAAAATCAGAAGCATTCATCTGGAGAAGCTGTTGTTCGGTGTATCCGCTCATTTCAAGGAAGGATGCATTCACTTTCAGGATTTTTAATTTTAAATCCATTAACAGGAGAGGCAGCGGGTTTTGATTTATCATCGTCATCTCCTGCTGCTGAAGTTCTCTTATGGTCTCCATCTGGGTATGCATCTCCCGCTCTGCCTTTTTACGCTCACTGATGTCCCTGAATGTTGCCTGCACTCTTGGTCCTTCAGGAAGTGTAAGGAGGGTAAGTGTAAGTTCCACGTCAAATGGAGTGCCATCATACCTGTTAAGGATGCACTCCAGGCTCTGGGGTATGCCCTGTTTAGTTGTTGCAACAGCTTTTTTCAAAAAAATTTTTGAGGGCGTCCCATCTGCCTGGTTTTCAGGTGCGAACGAGTAGATAGATTTGCCTACCATAGAATCTGACTCTGGAACCCTGAAGATCTTTGGGGTTGTAGCATTGCATTCAATGAGGATATCATCATCAAAAAGGGTAATGGCATCATAAGAGGAGTCGACCATCGCCCTGAACTTTATCGCCTCAGCACGTTGCAGCTCTTCAATCTCCCGCCGTTTCTGACGGTTCTCAGACTCCCTGATCTCACGTTTGATGACAGGAACAAGAGGTGAGAGGTTGCCTTTAAAAATATAATCGTGGGCTCCAAGTTTCATCAGGGTAACGGCAGTATCTTCCCCGATCTCTCCTGAAACGATAATAAAAGGATAGTCGAGGTTCCTCTTACGATATTCCTCGATGACATTTACTCCATTAAATCCTGGAAGGCTGTAATCACATAAAAGAACATCCCATCCTTCGGAGTCCAGGGAAGCGCGGACATCTTCCATCGTGTCAACTCTCTTAAGGGTTGGATCATACCCGCCTTTCTTCAGTTCGTGAATAATAAGAAAGGCATGATCTTCATTGTCTTCGATAAATAGCACTTTAATTGGGTTTCCAGCCATTTTTATCCTCTTTTGTGAATCATGAGTGTACTCTGATAAGTATTCTTTTCTTTGTATAGTTGAAAAGTGTTGCTTCTTGAGTTTTTGACATGACGGGTAATATGCCGTAAGAGTATAGACTTGTATCTTATCTGTCTGGTATATGTGCGCGTATTGTAAAATCCAGAAAAATTTAATCCGGGTTTATATATGGTTTTATTTTTTATATTTCACAAAATATATCTTTAAAATATTGATGATCTTAATAATCTTTATAATTATTTAATAAAATGGAATTATAACGAAAATATTTTGAATTTTCCTGTTTTTGTTGATTCTCACCTGGATAGGATTAACAAGTTCTCGTGGCGATATTTTTTTGAAAATATTAAAGAAGTTATATATATAGGTCAAAAAATACCTGATTGTTGTCAGGGAATTTGTGTTAACATATCAGGCATGAGATATCCGGGGGGTTTTAGCAGCACACACAAAGCAGGTGTTATTCTCCTGCACTTACACAATCCCTGATTAACATCCACCAGCACTCTTTATCAATTTTATTCCCAAAAGTTCAAACATATGAAGATTAGATCAATCTTCAGGTATGGTTGTCGAAATTCTGGAATTTGACCTGGGTGGAGAATCATATGCCATGGATATTGGTATTGCACGCGAAATCGTGGAGATGCTTCCGATTACACCAATACCCAGGGCCCCGTCCCATGTCACTGGCCTTCTAAATCTGCGGGGAGAGATAACCACAATCATCGATCTGCATCACCTGCTTGGTATCACCCCGTCAAAGGAACGGGATGAGCAGAAGATAATGGTGCTTGTTCCTGACATGTTTGAAAACACCAGTGTAGGTGTAATCGTGGATGAGGTCCGAAGCGTTCTTACAATCGATGAGAGCTCTGTTGATACGAATATCAAAGGTGTTGATGAAAACCTGTCTGATTATGTTCAGGGTATCATAAAACTTGGAGAAGACGATCTCCTCAAGACAGAGATCTCTTCAGAGGGTCATGAGGCAGAAAAGAGGCTTATCATCTGGGTAGACGTGAAAAAGATACTGACCGGGACGACGGAGACATAGTCATCCCAAAAAAAATAGTTTTTTTGGTTAAAGGGTGCCTGGAACAGGGGTATTTACATACCCATATCGCCCATACCGCCCATTCCACCCATACCGCCGCCCATGCCTCCCATTCCTCCTGGTGGCATGTCAGGGGCTGCTGATCTTGCTGAAGCGATTATATCATCAATCCGCAGGATCATAACGGCTGCTTCTGCTGCGCTTGCAATAGCCTGGGTCTTTACACGGAGTGGTTCAACAACTCCTTCCTTGTGCATGTCAGCAGGCTTTGCTTCCATAACGTTCAGGCCGACAGTCTTCTGACCTTTTTCATGTGCTGCGCGAAGTTCAACAAGCATGTCGATCGGATCAAGTCCGGCATTCTCTGCAAGGGTCCTGGGGATAATTTCAAGAGCAGTTGCAAAGGCTTCGATGGCAAGCTGTGCACGTCCGCCTACGCTTGCTGCATACTCGCGAAGACGAAGTGAGAGCTCAGTCTCCGGGGCGCCACCACCGGCAACACATTTCTTGTCTTCAAGGACAACACCGACGACACGGATTGCATCTTCAAAGGCCCGGTCAAGTTCGGCGACGACATGTTCAGTTCCACCACGGACGATGATAGAGACTGCCTTCGGGTTCTTGCACTCTTCAACAAAGATCATCTCTTCGCCTGATATCTTGCGTTCTTCAACGATGCCTGCATATCCAAGTTCAGACCCCTGGATTGCATCAATGCTGGAGATGATGGATGCACCTGTTGCACGGTTCAGTTTCTCCATGTCAGACTTCTTGACACGACGGACTGCAAGAATGCCTGCCTTTGCAAGGTAGTGCTGGGCTATGTCATCAATACCCTTCTGGCAGAAGAGAACCTTTGCGCCACTCTTGACGATCTTGTCAGTGATGGACTTAATCATCCTCTCTTCTTCGTCGAGGAATGCCTGGAGCTGGTCAGGGCTGGTAATATTGATCTCGGCATCAACCTCAGTCTTTTTAAACTCGACTGCTGCGTTGAGGAGCATTATTTTCGCCTTGGTTACCTTGTCTGGCATACCCGGGTGGACACGTTCCTTGTCGATTACCATCCCGATTATGATCTCTGAATCTTCGATTGAACCACCGACTTTCTTTTCAATCTTGATATTTTCAGTGTCAACCGTCCCATCACTCTCGGCAACCATGGTGACTGCCTGGACCACAAGATCGCAGAGTTTCTCTTTTGCTGCCTCTGCACCCTTTCCTGTCATTGCGGTCTCGGCTATTTTCCGAAGAATCTTGGTATCTCTTGGTTTAACATCGATTGCAATGTTTTTAAGGAGTTCCTGTGCCTTCTCTGCAGCCATCCGGTATCCATGGGTGATGACTGTCGGGTGAACATCCTGTTCGAGAAGTTCTTCTGAGCGCTTCAGGAGTTCTCCTGCGATAACTACTGCAGTTGTGGTTCCGTCGCCGACCTCGTCGTCCTGGGTCTTTGCAACTTCCACCATCATCTTTGCAGCCGGGTGTTCGATGTCCATCTCCTTGAGAATGGTCACACCATCATTGGTAATTACAACATCACCAATAGTGTCCACCAGCATCTTGTCCATGCCTTTTGGTCCAAGTGTTGTCCGGACTGCATTAGCAACGGCCTTTGCTGCGGCGATGTTCATGCCCTGTGCATCGCGCCCGCGGGTACGGGAGCTTCCTTCTTTAAGGATAAGAATTGGCTGTCCTCCAAGTTGTGTAGCCATAAAATATCACCACGTTGTAGGATAAGGTTGTTTAGTGGTTCTATATAAAAATATCAGTTTAGGATCAGGTCGATGAGGTCATCTGGCTCATCAAGTGACAGAAGAGAATCCTCGCCAATCATGAGGGTGCGGCCAATCCTGCGCTGCCTGTGATCATCTGTCATAACGCACATGGCATGTGTCCGCGTCACCTGAGAGATGTTACCAATGATCCCGGCACGTCTTGTCACTTTTTGTGCTGAGCCATAACCTGTCAGGATCGTGTGTGAATCATACCTGACAAGAGCCTGGAATGGTGCACGATGCATGGGCTGAACATGCATCCCCATCTCTTCTATGGCGGCCTGAATCGGTATTTCAACAGGAATATTCTCCATCTCATCGGTGCTAAGATCAGATTTGGACTGGACAAGGTCGATCGGTTCAACAACCCCTGAATCAAATGCTTCCTCGATCCGAAGGGCTATCTCTATCGTGGTTCCCATCCCTGCTTCGTACTTTGCCACAGTCCTTCTTGACACACCAAGAATCTGACCCAGGTCTCCAAGTGAAAGATTTGAACTCTCACGCAGTTCGCGAAGCCTCTTGCCACTGATATTCACATAAAGACCTCCGGGTGAAGCGTAAATCAGTGGCGGTGCATCTTCAACAAAATAGTCATGCAGGGTAGGGTAATTTATTGCAAATATTCCATACCTTACATAAACCGCGCCTCGTTCAAGTTCTGCATCGCGGGCCCTTTCACCCACGATCAACGGTGTCCCGGAAAGGTTGCGTGCAATCCTGTCAAGATCCCGTGCATTCTCTTCGCTAATGCTGTCTATATGTGAAATGACCTTCAAAACAATGATCTGTTCATCATTTCCGGCGATGATATCAAAACTTTTAGGCCGCATTGCAAAAAGTTCGGATACCTCGTATCCTGCCATAATCATCACACTGATGACATTGCGGAGCAGACGATCCTGGGACATGTATCGTAAGAGGTACTTGTATAATTCATCTACATAAGTGATGTGGTGCGCAGGGCGAGAATTGAGAATAATCAGGATGATATCTGATTTTCAGTAAGTAAATGGATGAAAACCTGACATGAAGAAAACCCGGTTTTTTGTTGGCCTTGACGATACAGATGCACCTGACATGATGTGCACCACATGGCTTGGCGCTCTGCTTGCAGATCTGCTTGAAAAAGCTGGAATGAAGGTATTATCAGCCAGGCTGGTAAGGCTCAACCCCACGATTCCATATAAAACACGCGGGAATGCTGCTATCTCTTTATGCATACTTGGGGATCCTGAACATGCCTTCATCCTTGCATGTGATCTTGTAGAAAGATACTCTGCGTTCTCTTGTGAT